>NZ_JBFUCA010000046.1:0-14876 GCF_056405475.1 Polaromonas sp. P1_G4 | reverse complement strand
CCCGCACGGTGGTGGTGCCCACGGCCACCACGCGGCCGCCACGCGCCTTGCAGGCGGCGATGGCCTGTTGCGTCGCTACGGGAATCTCAAAACGTTCGAAATGCATGGTGTGGTCGGCAATGTTTTCGGCCTTGACGGGCTGGAAAGTGCCGGCACCCACATGCAGCGTCACGCTGGCGCGCCGGATGCCACGCGCTTCGAGCTGCGCCAATATGGCTTCATCGAAATGCAGTGCCGCGGTGGGCGCGGCCACGGCGCCCGGGTTTTTGGCAAACACCGTCTGGTAGCGCTGCTCGTCGTCCGCGGAGTCGGTATGGGTAATGTAGGGCGGCAGCGGTACGTGGCCGTGCTGCGCCATCAGCGCATACGGGTCGCTGCTCAGGCGGAAGCGGTAAAGTGGCCCGCTTTCCTCGGGCCAGCGGCCCAGCAGCGTGGCGGTGAAGCCACCGTCCATTTGCAGCACCGCGCCCGGCAGGGGCTTTTTGCTGACCTTCATGTGGGCGGCGACTTCATGGCCGGCATCCGCGTGGGGCGACAGCACGCGTTCGATCAGCAGTTCCAGTTTGCCGCCGCTGGCTTTCTGGCCGAAGAGCCGGGCTTTGACGACTTTGGTGTCGTTGAACACCAGCAGGTCGCCCGGCAGCAGCAGGCCGGGGAGTTCGGTGAACCGTCGGTCCACTGGCAGGTCTTCACGCCCGTCAAGCAGGCGCGAGCCGCTGCGCTGGGCGGCAGGGTTTTGGGCAATGAGTTCTTCGGGCAGCGTGAAATCAAAATCGCTGAGGGTGAAATGGGTGCTCATGAAGGCACAATTGTCCCATGTCGCCTCCTGGTGCCTCCGTCCGAAAAACTGTCCCGCCTGAGGCCGCGGCCGGGAACACGGCCGCGCCTCAGGCCAAGGCTGAAAAAGCCTCGCCCAAATCACCCGCGCAAAAAGCGCTCGAGAAGCTGGGCCTGCGCCGCGACATCGATCTGGCCTTGCACCTGCCCCTGCGCTACGAGGATGAAACCCGCATCGTGCGGCTGGCGGACGCGCGCGACGGCGATCTGGTGCAAATCGAAGGCCAGGTGACGCACAGCGAGATCGCCTTTCGCCCGCGCCGGCAGMTGCGGGTGACGGTAGACGACGGCAGCGACACCTGCGTGCTGCGCTTCATCAATTTTTACCCGGCCCACCAGAAAACGCTGAGCACAGGCGCCCATGTTCGGGTGCGGGGTGAAATCCGCGGCGGCTTTCTCAGCCGTGAAATGATCCACCCCAGCTTCAGGCTGGCCGGCGGCGAGCTGCCCGGCGCGCTGACGCCGGTGTATCCCACCGTGGCCGGACTGCCGCAAACCTACCTGCGCAAAGCCGTGCTCAGCGGCCTGGCGCGGGCTGATCTCCGCGAGACCTTTCCGCCTGAAGTTTTAGGTGAAAACAGGCTGCAGCCCTTATGGGGCCTGCGCGAGGCGCTACAGTTTTTGCATCACCCCACGCCAGATGTCTCGCTGGCCACACTGGAAGACCGCAGCCATCCGGCCTGGCAGCGGCTCAAGGCCGAAGAGCTGCTGGCCCAGCAGCTGTCGCAGCTGCAGGCCCGGCGCATACGCGCAGCCATGCGCGCACCTTCGCTGGCGGGCCCACCCGTGCGCGGCACGCAGTGCACGCTGCATGACCAATTGCTGGAGCGCCTGCCTTTCCGGCTGACCGCCGCGCAGCAGCGCGTGTGCAACGAGATTGAGGCGGACCTGAAAAAAAGCATCCCCATGCACCGCCTGTTACAGGGCGACGTGGGCGCCGGCAAAACGGTGGTGGCGGCACTGGCCGCGGCACGCTGCATCGACGCGGGCTGGCAATGTGCGCTGATGGCGCCTACGGAAATCCTGGCCGAGCAGCATTTCAGCAAACTGATCGGCTGGCTGGAGCCGCTGGGCATCAAGACCGCCTGGCTGACCGGCAGCCAGAAAACAAAAGAGCGGCGCGAGATGCTGGCGTTGATCGAGAGCGGGGAGGCCGGCCTGGTCATAGGCACGCACGCTGTGATCCAGGACAAGGTGAAGTTCAAAAACCTGGCGCTCGCCATCATCGACGAGCAGCACCGCTTTGGCGTGGCGCAGCGGCTGGCCCTGCGCAGCAAAATGACTGAAGGTGGGCAGGAACCCCATCTTTTGATGATGACTGCTACACCGATTCCGCGCACGCTGGCGATGAGTTATTACGCCGACCTTGACGTCTCCACCATCGACGAGCTGCCGCCCGGCCGCACGCCCATCGTGACCAAGGTGGTGAGCGACGCACGGCGTGATGAAGTGATCACGCGCATACGCGGGCAGCTGGCGGAAGGGCGGCAGATTTACTGGGTCTGCCCACTGATCGAGGAAAGCGAGTCCATCGACCTGGTCAATGCCACGCAAACGCATGAAGCATTGAGTGCAGCCTTGCCCGGTGTCGCTGTAGGACTGCTGCACTCTCGCATGCCGGTTGCAGAAAAGAAGGCCGTCATGAGCCAGTTCACCGCCGGGAAAATGGGCGTGCTGGTGAGTACGACGGTGATCGAGGTGGGCGTTGACGTGCCCAATGCTTCGCTGATGGTGATCGAGCATGCCGAGCGCTTCGGCCTGAGCCAGTTGCACCAGTTACGCGGTCGGGTCGGGCGCGGCGCGGCTGCGTCGGCCTGCGTGCTGTTGTATTCGACCGGCGAAGCGTCCCGGCTCGGCGAGATGGCGCGCGAACGCCTCAAAGCCATGGCGCAAACCAATGATGGCTTCGAAATCGCCCGGCGCGACCTGGAAATCCGCGGGCCCGGCGAATTCCTGGGGGCGCGGCAGTCGGGGGCGCCGCTGCTGCGGTTTGCCGACCTCGAGACCGATGCCGCGCTGCTGGCCTGGGCACGCGAGCGGGCGCCGCTGATGCTGGACCGGCATACGGAACTGGCTCACCGGCACATCCTGCGCTGGCTGGGTGGCAAAGCCGATTACCTGAAGGCCTAAGCAACATCCGGCGATGCAGCGATTGAGAAAAGCAGCACAATAAGCCCATGACGCTGACCGAACTCAAATACATCGTCGCTGTTGCCCGGGAAAAGCATTTCGGCAAGGGCGCCGACGCCTGTCACGTCTCGCAGCCCACACTCAGCGTGGCCATCAAGAAGCTGGAGGAAGAGCTGCAGGTCAAGCTTTTTGAGCGTAACGCCAACGAAATCACCGTGACGCCTCTGGGCGAAGAAATCGTGCGCCAGGCCCAGAGCGTGCTGGAGCAAGCCGACAACATCCGTGAAATTGCCAAGCGCGGCAAAGACCCGCTGGCCGGTGCGCTGCGGCTGGGCGTGATCTACACGATTGGCCCCTACCTGTTGCCTGACCTGGTGCGCCAGGCGATTGCGCATACGCCGCAGATGCCGCTGATGCTGCAGGAAAACTTCACCGTCAAGTTGCTGGAAGAGTTGCGTACCGGTGAAATTGACTGCGCCATCCTGGCCGAGCCCTTTCCCGACACCAACCTGGCCATTGCGCCGCTGTATGACGAGCCTTTCATGGCGGCGGTGCCCAGCGCCCATGCGCTGGCGTCACGCAAGAGCGTGACGGCTGAGGAGCTCAAGAAGGAAACCATGCTGCTGCTGGGGACCGGCCATTGCTTTCGCGACCACGTGCTCGAGGTTTGCCCCGAATTTGCACGCTTTTCCAGCAGCGCCGAAGGCATCAGCAAAAGCTTTGAAGGTTCGTCGCTGGAAACCATCAAGCATATGGTGGCGGCGGGCATGGGCATCACGCTGGTTCCCCGCCTGGGCGTGCCCAAGGAGGCGCTGGCCGAGCAGGCCGCAACTGCCAGGAAACCCGCCAAGGGGAAAACGGCCGCAAGCCGCAGCAAGGTGGCAGCAGAGCAACCCTCGTTCATCAAATACCTGCCCTTCGCAGGCGATGTGCCGAGCCGGCGCGTGGTGCTGGCGTGGCGCCGCAGCTTTACCCGGTACGAAGCGATCGCTGCGCTGCGCAATGCCATTTATGCGTGCGAGCTGCCCGGCGTCAATCGCCTGTCGTGAACGCCGTCTATGGCCGGCATTGAGCCCGGCTGTTGCAGCCCCTTCCCTGATTTCGTAAAGTTGTCCCAGAATCTTTAAAAAGGAAACACCATGGCCAAAACATCGACCAAGCCCGCAGGAAAACCCGCACCCTCCATCAATATCGGCATCAATGAAAAAGACCGCGCAGCGATCGCCAAGGGCCTGAGCCGCCTGCTGGCCGACACCTACACGTTGTACTTGACCACACATAACTTCCACTGGAACGTGACGGGGCCGATGTTCAACACGCTGCACCTGATGTTCATGACGCAGTACACCGAATTGTGGGCAGCCGTCGATCCGGTGGCGGAGCGTATCCGCTCCCTGGGCCATCCCGCGCCGGGCTCCTACGCCCAGTTCAGCAAGCTGGCATCGATTCCCGATGTGCCTTTGGTGCCGCCCAAGGCGCTGGAAATGGTGCGCATCCTGGTGCAGGGCCATGAGGCCGTCGCACGCACGGCGCGCGAATTGTTTCCACTGGCCGACAAGGCCAGCGACGAGCCGACGGCCGACTTGCTGACGCAGCGCCTGACAGTGCACGAGCAGACCGCCTGGATGCTGCGCTCCTTGCTCGAAGAGTAAGGTGCCGCCTGGCTTGTTGAAACAAAAACTCGACTTCTATTTGCAGTTGATCCGCTGGAATCGCCCGGCGGGCTGGTTGCTGCTGCTGTGGCCCACCCTGTCGGCGCTCTGGGTGGCTTCGCACGGCTTTCCGGGCTGGCACCTTGTGGTCGTGTTCAGCTTGGGCACTTTCCTCATGCGCAGTGCCGGCTGCTGTGTCAACGATGTGGCCGACCGTGATTTTGACCGGCATGTCAAACGCACGGCGCAGCGGCCCGTGACCAGCGGCGCCCTTTCTGTCAGAGAGGCCCTGATTCTCGGCGCCGTGCTGGCTTTGCTGGCTTTCGGGCTGGTACTCACCACCAATGTCGTCACCATTGCCTGGTCATTCGCCGCGCTGGCGGTCACGCTGGTCTATCCGTATGCCAAGCGTTATGTCTCCATGCCGCAGGCGGTGCTGGGGGTCGCTTTCAGCTTTGGCATTCCGATGGCGTTTGCCGCCGTGCAGTCGCGCGTTCCGCTGCTGGCCTGGGTACTGTTGCTGGGCAACCTGTTCTGGGTGATTGCCTACGACACGGAATACGCCATGGTCGACCGTGACGACGACTTGAAGATCGGCATGAAAACGTCGGCCATCACGCTGGGGCGGTTCGATGTGGCGGGTGTCATGCTCAGTTACCTGATTTTTCTGTTAATTTGGGCTGTAACCCTTATGGATATTGCGCAAGCAGCTATTTATTTAATAGCAATTGCGGTGGCGCTCGGGCAGGCGCTGTGGCACGGCTGGCTGATCCGCAAGCGCGAGCGCGATGACTGTTTCAAGGCGTTTCGGCTCAACCATTGGCTGGGCTTTACGGTATTTGCGGGAATTGCGCTGTCGTACCTGGGCCGTTGAGCCTGCGCCGAAACAGACGGCCATAAAAAAGCCCGCATCTGCGGGCTTTTTCAATTCCTGACGCCTGATCAAGGGCTCAGCGGAACTTCATCCGCGAATTACACCGATTTTTTGGCTTTTGCCTTGGCCTTGTGCTTGACCTTGTGTTTGGCTTTTGCCTTGGCTTTTGTGGGCGCGGCGGCTTTTTCGGCTGGTGCGGCGGCAGGGGCTGCTGCGGGTGCGGCGGCCTGGGCCGCTGCTGGCGTGGAGATCACGGCCAGGGGCATGGCGAGGACGGCTGCGCTGATGAGGGTGGACAGTAATTTGTTCATGGGGAAGCTCCGGATGTTGGAAAAGTTATGGTGCGGGTGTTGCCGGGTGAACTGTCCACGAAGGACCAGGGCAGCCGTGACAGACGCTCTTCTTCAACGTCTTCCCTCGCAAGGCGGTTGACTTGCCCGGCCGCGGTCATCCGCAAATCCCATGGCCACGTGCCGCCACGGCAGAAGAATCATATTGCTATTAATTCAAGGGCTTAAGAGGCAAAGTTCATCACCAGAAGACACCTGCGGGTCAACCGCGGCAACAATGAGTTTGCCCGGGGTTCAGTTCACGTCAACGGTATCGAGAGCTTCTGGCGCTATGCCAAGCGACGTCTGGTGCAGTTCAGCGGTGCACACAGGCATACCTTCTACCTGCACTTGAAGGAAACCGGGTTCAGGTCGAACCAACGCCACCGCAGCCTGTACAAGTCGCTGCTATCCTTGCCGGGAAACAATCCTCTTTAACGGGATTTTTGCTTCTCAAGCCCCCGATTGATGGCGATCGGTGCGCTTTCACGCTCGGTTGAGCCGCCAGAGCCTGGGGATTTGCCCGCTCGTCAGAACTGTTTCGATTCGCCACCAGCCAGAAGTCCCCAGCCCCCGGCATCGCCAGATAGCTCAAAATACCCTCCATGACCTTCGATGCAGCCAACCCCCCCCGTTTCTGGTCCGACCTGAAAAGCCCTGACTTTTCGCGTCTGGACCTGGCCCGCTGTATTGCGGTGCTGCCGGTGGCCGCGGTGGAGCAGCACGGCCCGCACCTGCCGCTTAATGTGGATGCGACGTTGGTGGAAGGTGTGATTGCAGCCGCCTTGCCGCATTTACCCCCAACGCAGCCGGTGCTGTTTTTGCCCACGCAGGCGGTGGGCTTTAGCCCCGAGCACGATCGCTTTGCCGGCACGCTCACGCTAAAAGCCGAGACCGTGATCCGGCTCTGGACTGAGCTGGCCGAATCCGTTGCGCAAACGGGTGTCAAGAAATTGGTGCTGCTCAATTCGCACGGCGGCCAGGTTGGCCTGCTGGATGTGGTGGCGCGCGACCTGCGAGCCCGGCTGGGCATGCTGGTCTACAGCGTGAACTGGTTCAACCTGCCGCTCACAGGTGAGGATGGCAAGTCCGTGAATGATTTGTTCAGTGCCGAAGAGCACCGCTTCGGCATCCACGCCGGCGAGATCGAAACCTCCATGATGCTGGCGCTCAAGCCGGATCAGGTCGACATGGCCAAGGCGCAGAACTTTCACTCCACTTCACAGGACAGGGCTGCGAAGTACAGCATCCTGGGTGACGGCCGCAGCGCCAAGCTGGCCTGGCAGATGCAGGACTACAACCCGCAAGGCGCCGTTGGCAATGCCGCTGTGGCCACAGCGGAAAAGGGCCGTGCCTTGCTGGGTGCTGCGGGCCGCAGCCTGGCGCGGCTGCTGGCGGAGATCGACCAGTTGCCGGCCGATACGCTGAGCGATAGAACCGCGTTCTAGGCTTTTGCAAGCAGGCATTTAGCGCAGGATCACGGTCTGGCGCTTCCACGCGGCGTCCTGCGAGCGGGCAAAGGCCGCCAGCGTTCCCGGGTCACCGGCCTGTTTCTCGGCCGTCAAGCTGTCCATGCGCGCCACCTCGAAACTGCGGCGCAGGCGCCCGGCAATGCGGGTCTCGCGGGCCAGCAGCATGTGAGGCGTACCGCGCACCCAGCCGGCAAATTCCACATAGCCCAACTCGGGGCCATTGCTGGCGGGCGGCAGCACCTCAATCGTCCATTGCCCGGATCTTTTGCGAAACACCCACAGCTCGCGCCAGGTGTCCAGCGGCTGCACCGCGAGCGCCAGGGCCTGGCCATCCRGGTGGGCGCTGGCGGACGCGGTCCACACGATGCCGTAGGTGCAGCGCCTGGCCACGGCCTCCTTGCCGGGTTTGCCGTCGGCCTTGTTTTCGTACAGCGCCACGCAGGTTTCGCCGGCCTGGCCCGTCTCGGTGGCTACCGTCAGTCTGGCGAAGCGGGGTAGCGCGGTTTCAGCGCCCCATCGTGAGGCGCCCACTCGAATCGCCGCGTCGTTGTAGTCCTGCCTGTCGTTGTCCGTCAGCTCCAGCTTGTTCACCGCTGCGAGTTCCGCCAGGGCGCGCTGGGCGGCTGCCGTGGGTGCTTCGGCCCGGCGCGCCTGCTCAAACGCCAGGCTGGCGTGCACGCCGGCACGGCGCAGGCGCAAACGGTTTTTGCTGACTTCAGACAACTGGGCGAACTGCGCGGCGCTGACCTTGTCCAGCACTTCGGCGCGCCACTGGTCTTGCGTGAAGCGGTCCTGCGGATGCAGGTCGGGGCTCATGCAATCGGGGCGGGTCACAGCCAGTGCGGCGCGCGCGCGCTGCTCGGCGTCGGATGGCAGCGCCAGCACGCGGCGAAAGGCCTCGCCGTTGTAGCAAAGCTGCATGCTTCCGTTCTGCTCATAACCCTTGAAGTTCACGCCATAAAAGGTGGCCACTTCCATGTGCGCAGAGATCACGTCACTCGTGGCCTTGCCGTGCTTCATGGAGCCGCGACGCGCCAGGCGTTCGGCCATGGTGCCCAACGCATCAAAGGCTTCCGCGCCTATGGCGTCTGCCGGCGCGGCCTTGAGGTAAGCGGCCGTGTACGCAATGCCCAGGGCTTCAGCGCCCGGGCTTTCGCGGAGGAAGCGCACCACCGAGAGCAGCTGCGGCGCTTCCTCGGGCTGCAGCGAGACCGTGCGCACCTGGCTCACGTGGATGAAGCCTGCGCGTTCGCGCCTGTGGTCGTAGACCTGCAGGTAATCCATGCGCTGGCCGCGGATCTCGAGCGCGTCGCCTTGCCACAGGGCCGCCTGCTGTGCGGCCGAATCACGCGGCGCGGCGCGCAGGGTGGCCTGGTCCTGCGTCACGATGGCCAGGGTCAGAAGTGCGGTGGTGATCATTATTCGGCCTCTTCTTTGTCGTCGTGGTCTTGCGTGCCGGCGCCGCGCGGCGCTTGCGCCACGGTGCGGCCGGCTTTGGGCGCGCCGCCCAGCAGGCCCGCGCCCACAAAGCCGCCGCTGGTGGAGGGCGGGGCGATGATCACGGTGATCTTGTCGCTGAGTTTGTCGGCCATGGTCTTCTGGATCAGCAGCGGGTGGCGCGTGATCAGCACCCCTTCGCGCGCCATCTGCTCGCTGTTGATCTTGCCCACGCGGTCCAGCCGGTAGGCTTCGGCATCCGCCAGTTTCTGGCGCGAATCGGCTTCACCCGATGCCTCGATGCGCCGCGCCTGGGCGCTACCTTCGGCCGTGCGGATGCGCGACTGCTTGTCGGCTTCGGCTTCAAGTTGACGCTGCTCGATCTGCTTTTGCTTGAAGGGCAGGACATGTTTCATGGCTTCTTCCTGCGCTTTGGCTGCAATTACCTGTTCGCTGGCGGCGGCCTGCGCATTGGTTTCACGGCGTATTTTTTCGGCCATCGCGTCCAGCTCGGTTTCTTTCACGCGCTTTTCCTTCAGGGCCAACGTGTAGCGCATCTTTTCCGTGGCCAGCTCTTCGGCCAGCAGCTTGTCCATGCCCTGGCGGTAGTCCGCGGGCAGGTCCACTTTGCCCATTTGCACCGTGCGCAGCAGGATGCCGTCGGCCGCAAGCTTGGGTTTGAGTTCGGCTTCGATAAGCTGCTGGATTTCGGCACGCTTGCTCGAGAAAATTTCCCGCACGGTGTAGCGCGTGAAGGTCTTGTAGATCACGCCTTGCACGGCGGGCTGCACGATCTGGCCCGCGATGTCGTCGGGCAGGTTTTTCGACAGTGCGTTCACCTTGGTGGGATCCAGTGCATAACGCACCGTGATGTCCACTCCCAGCGACATGCCTTCAATCGACTGGAAGGGCGAGGGGCCGTCGGCCCGGCTGCTGCCTTCAGGGCGGTAGACCTGGTCGCGCAGCGAGAAAGTGCGCATCTCATGCAGAGCTGGCAGCAGCAGCAAGGAACCTTCGCGGAATTCGTCGACGCTGCCGGTCAGCTGGTTGGTGCGAATCGCCACGTCGCCGCGCGCCACCGACTCCATGGGAGGGTGCACCCACAGCAGGTAGCCGACCGCGCCCGCCGCGGCGGTGGCGATCATCAGGCCGCTGGCGCTGGCGGCGCGCTGCACCCCTGTGGCAGCGATACGGCGGGTGCCGCGCACCCCCCTGGAAAAGATGGCGCGGATGCGCAGGGAAATACGGCTAAGGCGTGGGTTCATGATGGGCTCCTCCGGTTGGTTTGGCGAGAGGCGCGGGTTGCGCTTTCTCTGGCCTCCATTGTTCGAATCGGGCCCGGAGCATTCAATGCGCCTGCGCGGTGTCTTTGCACGGTTTGGCGGCGGCAACCCTCCGCCAACGGAAGAAACACTCACACGGCCTGGCGCAGGCCACACCCATAATGGCGACACCCCATCCTCTTGAGGCCTCATGACCAAAATTGCCGTGATCGAAGACGACCTGCCCATGAGCAACCAGCTCAAGGGCTGGATTGAATCGGCCCGTCCGGGCATCCAGGTCGACCAATGGTTCAACCGCGACGACGCCGAGGCCGCCGTTGCCCGCGAAGGCTATGACGCGGTGGTGCTGGACATCGAACTGGGGCGCGAACGCCATGCCGGCGTGGCCATCATCAACGCCATCAACAAGCAGCGGCAGGGTACGCCCGTGCTGGTGGTGTCCGCCATGCCCGCTGCCATTTACCGCAGCATCATGAAAGCGCTGGACGCTTGGGACTACCTGCAAAAGACCACGTTTGAAGAAGCCGACTTCATCGAAACTTTCCTCGACATCCTGCGCACCGCCAAAACGAAGCCGGAAGGCAAGGCGCCCGCCGCAGACAGCCAGGAGCTGCAGCTGGACCCGCTGCGACAGAACACGGCTATCTGGCGCGGTCAGCGCGTGAACCTGCCGCTGACGGCGCAACGCATCCTGGCGGCGCTGCACGCGCGCCGCGGCGAGGTGGTGAGCTATGACGACCTGTACCAGGTGGTCAAGAGCGGCCGCAACCGCGACAACATCCGCAAGCACGTCAGCACGATTCGCGACGCGTTCAAGGAAATCGATGCGGCCTTTGACGGCATTGAAAACATCCCGATGCGAGGCTTTCGCTGGGCCGAGGCGGCGGAGCCCCCGCGCGGCAGAGGCAAGCCGTGAAGCTGCCCACACGCCTGGATGTCGAGCGCCTGCTGCCGGCGCGCGTACCCTTCGGGCTGCGCGTATTTTTTCGCGGCGCTTTTTTTCTGCTGGCATTGGCCACCGTCGCCCTGGCCATCGCCGTGTTGCAAGACGAAAAGGAGCGAAGCTACCGCAATTACCAGGACGGCTTTCGCAAAAACCAGGCGCAGATCGCCGCCAAGCTGCGCCATCCCACCGGCCAACTGGTGCTGCTCAACCCCACGGCCTACGAGCATGAGGTGACGCCGCTGCGCCCGCTGGTGTTGCCTTTTTCGGCCCTCGATTTTGACGATCGCAACAAGGCCCAGCAGGCAGTGGAGATGGCCGGCTGCCTGGTGCAATACCCCGACGCGGCGTCGATGTGCGTGGCCGTCGGCAACAACCCCTTTGCCGGCGGTTTTCTCTATGCCGTCGGCAGCTTCAACAGCGGGCCCCTGGTGTCGCACACCTCTGGAACGCTGGATTTAAGCCAGGCGCACCGCGCCCGCATCACGGTCGACATGCGCGGACAGCGCTACCGCTGGATCGCGCCTTTCCAGGCCATGCAGGCCACGGACGAGGGCCGCAACGCCTCGCCTTTTGCCAATGCCAGGGGGCGCCTGGTGGGGTTTTCGGACGACAACCCGATCACCCCAGCCAGCCGGCCCGTGCGCGACTTTCGCGGCTGGCTTTGGCAAGACAGCCGCTGCGTGGACGGCACGCTGGCGGCAGACCCGGATTGCGCCCGGCGTGCCTTTGTCAGCGTGCGCCTGCCGGTTGAGCTGTTTCGCGAGGCTCTGTTCTCCAAAGGGCCCGCGGGCATCGTCTGGCCGCCGGCCGATCTGGACCAGATCAAGGTGCAGGTGGAAATGCTGGCTCCCGGCGAGGGAAAGCCTCTGTTCGACAGCAATGCCGGGGGCGCCACTGCGCCTTTTTCGTGGTCTGAGCTGACCCCTTTGCTGCTGCCCGGCGAGAAGCTGCGCATCCGCAGGATGGGCAGCGCGGGTGTCAGCTCGGACGTCGTGTCGCTGTCCGGCGCGGAGACGACGGAGCGGTCCTCGCCCCTGATTGCGTGGTTGATACGCCGGCTGCAAGTGGACGGTTATGACGCACCCGTCACGAGCGCCGACATCATCAGCACACCACTCGGGCGTTATGAACTCTCGCTGACCGGTGACATTCGCAGCGTCAACAAGGCCCTCACGGCCGTGGCCACCCGCGTGTCCTGGTTTGTGGGCGGCATGCTGCTGGCCATCTTTGTGACCTGGCTGGCCATTGAGCTGCGGATCATCCGCCGCATCACCGAACTCACCCGCCGCGCGGCCACCGTGTCCAAGGGCGTGCGCGCCAGCGACAACCTGGCAACGGTTGACCTGGCCGACCTGCGTGGCGGCGACGAGCTGGGTGTGCTGGCCGGCGGCCTGCAAGACCTGCTGCAGCGCGTGAACGAAGACGTGCGCCGCGAGCAGATCCGGGTCGCCCAGGAAAAAGACACCTGGCACGCGGTAGGCCATGAAATCATGTCGCCCCTGCAATCGCTCATGGTGCTGCACGGAAGCGCCGACGACCCCGCGCACCGTTACATCAGCCGCATGCAGCAGGCCGTGCGCGTGCTCTACGGCAGCGCATCGCCCAGTGAAGCCTTTGAATCCACCGCGCTCAATGTGCAGACGCTGGATGCCAATGAGTTCCTGAGCCACRTGGCGCGCAACGCTGCGGCCGCGGGCATTCCCGGTGTGGCCTTTGATCCGCTGGTCCAGCCGGTCAGGGTGCGTGCCGACGAGTATTCGCTGGAAGATGTCGTGTCGCATGTGCTGCGCAATGCTGATCGCTACCGTTTGCCCGGCAGCCTGATCCGCATCACGCTGTCGCAGCAGGCACAGGAAGGCACCGCGCCCGAGGCGCTCATCACCATCAGCAACCTGGGCCCGCAGATCGAGGCCGGCCTGCTGGACAAGGTTTTCGAATACGGCGTGTCTGACCAGCCAGATACCGGCGCCGCG
Source organism: Polaromonas sp. P1_G4 (assembly GCF_056405475.1). Taxonomy (NCBI): domain Bacteria; kingdom Pseudomonadati; phylum Pseudomonadota; class Betaproteobacteria; order Burkholderiales; family Comamonadaceae; genus Polaromonas; species Polaromonas sp. P1_G4. The sequence goes on along the minus strand of NZ_JBFUCA010000046.1, from coordinate 1,943 downwards.
GGACAGCGCGGGCAGGGCCTGTTTGTCGCCAAAACCTATATGGCCAAGATGGGCGGCACCATCACCGCGCACAACCGGGACAGCGGCGTTTGCCTGGAGTTGCGCCTGCAGTGCGCTGTCGGCTGATCCCTGATTCCATTGCTAATTCGCTGCGAGAGTAGGCGCGCCGCCGCAGACAGTGCTTAGGGCCTGCCAATGCCATTTATGCAGATGCGTTGCGAGTCAAAAAGGCCTTGAGCAAGGCGCAAAACGCAGGCGGGGTAGACCCCGTCAAGGCTTTGCAACGCCGCGCAAGGCCTTTTTGATCGCAACCCGGAGGGAATGGGGTGAAAACGGCGCCACTCGGCGTTGCGCTTCTAGCCAGACAAAAGTCTGGGCGTCGTCGCGCGCCTTGATTGGCACCGTTTTCACCCCATTCGCATTTGCATAAATGGCATTGACAGGCCCTGGCACGGCAAGGCGGCGTAACGACCTATCGCGGCGAATTAGCAATGGAATAAAAATCAAAGCCCCCAGTGAGCGGTAACTCACTGGGGGCCTTGTCTTGCCAGGCGGACCGGTAAGCCCGCTGCCATGTAAGAAAGTATCTCGCGGGTAGGGCCGAATAATTTGCCTGATTTGCTGTTGAATTTCCCATAAACAGATAAAAAATCTGTAAAACGGCCAATTTCAGATAAATTACCTGAATGGACACTTTAGACCGGAAAATCCTTCAGGTTTTGCAGGCTGACGCGCGCACCAGCCTGCAAGACATCGGCCAGGCCGTCGGCCTGAGCCCCTCGCCCTGCTGGGGCCGCATCAAGAAGATGGAGGAGGCTGGGGTGATTGAGGGCTACACCGTGCGGCTCAATGCGCAGGCGCTGGGCCTGGGCGACACGGTGATGGTGCAGGTCACGCTCGACAGCCACTCCGACAACACGCTGGAGAAATTCGGTGAAACGCTGGCAGCCATTCCCGAAGTGATAGAGGCTTACCTGGTGTCCGGTGAATACGACTACCTGCTGCGCATTGCCGTGCACGACACCAAGGACTACGAGCGCCTGCTGCGCGAGCGGCTCTACAAGATCAAGGGCATACGCCACAGCAAATCCAGCTTTGTACTGCGCACGCTGAAGAAGGCCGACCTGCCGCTGCTGCCCGGCTGAGCCAGGCGAAGGTCAGCGCTGACAGTGGTCGGTGAGGCCGGCTGACAGCTGCGCGGACCTCACCCGCCCACACTGACGAATGCCCCGCACCATACAGGGCGCTGGCATTGCCGTCATTTCATCAGGGGGTTTTATGCAATCGATTGCCCGTCAACGCGTCTGGCATGTTCTGGCGTTGTGCGCGGCATGCGCCTGTACGCTGGCCGCGTGCGGCGACACGGCCCTGTTGCCGCCGGAGGCCGGGATGGGCGCCAATCCAACCCTGCCCAAACCCAACAAGACCCTGTTTCCCACGGTGAACATCGCGCCGGCCAAGGGCTGGCCCGAGGGGGCTATACCCACGCCCATGGCGGGCCTGGGCGTGACGGCCCTGGCCAGCGGCCTGGACCATCCGCGCTGGGTCTACGTGCTGCCCAACGGTGACGTGCTGGTGGCTGAAAGCAATGCGCCGCCCAAGCCCGAAGACGGCAAGGGTATCCGCGGCTGGTTCATGAAAAAGGTGATGGGCCGGGCCGGCGCTGGCGCGCCCACGGCCAACCGCATCACCCTGCTGCGCGACGCCGACGGCGACGGAAAGGCCGAAAGCCGCAGCGTGTTTCTGGAAAACCTCAACTCGCCTTTCGGCATGGTGCTGGTGGGCAACGATTTCTACGTGGCCAACACGGATGCCGTTATGCGCTTTCCTTACCAGCCGGGCCAGACCCGCATCACGGCGGCGCCCGTCAAGGTGGTCGACCTGCCGGCCGGCCCCATCAACCACCACTGGACCAAAAATATCATTGCCAGTCCGGACGGCAG
>NZ_JBFUCA010000045.1:0-14929 GCF_056405475.1 Polaromonas sp. P1_G4 | reverse complement strand
GTATCAACGCGGGTTTCAGCCAGTTCTGACATCAAATGCGAGCGCTGCTGGCACTACCGGAGTGACGTGGGACACGACCCCGCCCACCCGACCATTTGCGGCCGCTGCACCAGCAACCTGTATGGCGCCGGTGAAGACAGGAAGTTCGCCTGATGGCCAAGACGACCTTCATCAAATCAGAGGGCAGCATGCTCCCCTGGCTGGGCCTGGCACTGTTGATCCTGATCGCTGACCAGTTCACCAAGGTATTGATCCTCGGCTATTACCGCCTGGGCGACTCCACCTATGTCACCAGCTTCTTCAACGTCGTGCGCGTGCACAACACCGGTGCGGCATTTTCTTTCCTGGCGGAGGCGTCGGGCTGGCAGCGCTGGTTCTTCACTGCCATCGGGGTTGCCGCGGCGCTCTTTATTGTGTGGATGCTGCGCTCGCATGCCGGGCAAAAGCTGTTTTCCTTCGCGCTGGCCTGCGTCCTGGGCGGCGCTGTCGGCAATGTCGTCGACCGCACCCTGCATGGCTATGTGGTGGATTTCCTGCAGTTCCACTGGCACGGCTGGTATTTTCCATCGTTCAATATCGCCGACGCCGCCATCACCGTTGGCGCGGTTTGCCTCATCCTGGRTGAGCTGCTTCGGGTTCGGCGTACCCGATAAACCGGGGCCAAACCGCTTGCAGCCACCCGGTTCAAGGGTATAGTGGTTCCGACCTTATGAAGCATTTGTTGAATCTTTTGGCAGCCATTGCGCTGCTCGTGTGGGGCACCCATCTCGTTCGTACCGGCATCCTGCGGGTGTTCGGTGCCAATCTGCGCCACGTGCTGGCGGTCAGCATCAGCAACCGGCTGGCTGCGGCCGTCTCGGGCATTGGGGTGACGGCCCTGGTGCAGTCCAGCACCGCCACCTCCCTTATCGTTTCGTCATTTGTCGGGCAAGGCCTGGTCACCCTGCCGCTGGCGCTGGCCGTCATGCTGGGTGCGGACATCGGCACCAGCCTGATGGCCGTGGTGTTCTCTTTTGACCTGTCCTGGCTGTCGCCGCTCTTTATCTTTGTCGGCGTGGTGCTGTTCATCTCGCGGCAGGACACCAATGTCGGCCGCTTCGGCCGGGTGCTGATCGGCCTGGGCCTGATGCTGCTGGCCTTGCGGCTGGTCACGGCCTCCACCGAAGTTCTGACCCAGGCACCGGCCGTGAAAGCCCTGCTGGGCTCCCTCAGCAGCGACCTGCTGCTCGAAATCACCGCAGGCGCCTTCCTGGCCGTGGTGTCGTATTCCAGCCTGGCGATCGTGCTGCTCACGGCCACGCTGGCCGCCTCGGCCGTTATTCCCATCGACGTGGCGCTGGGCCTGGTCTTGGGCGCCAATCTGGGCAGCGGGCTGCTGGCGGTGCTGACCACGCTACGCTCGGCGGTCGAGGTGCGGCAGGTGCCGCTGGGCAACCTGTTCTTCAAGCTGCTGGGTATCGTCGTCGCAGCGCCCTTCATCGGCCTGTGGCTGCGCCACGTGCGACCCTACCTCGGCGAAGCGGCCACCGTGGTGGTGCTGTTCCATCTCACTTTCAACATGGTGGTAGGCGCCATGTTCATCGGCTGGACACAGGTGATTGCGCGCTGGGTAGAAAAACTTCTGCCCAAACCCGACAAAAACCAGGCCGGCGGCCGTCCCCACCATCTCGACCCTTCGGCATTGGCCACGCCGTCCCTGGCCATCTCATGCGCAGCCCGCGAAGCGCTGCACCAGGCCGACGTGGTGGAAACCATGCTGCTGGGCGTGCTGGCGGTCATCCAGAAGAACGACCTCAAGCTGGCCGAAGACCTGCGCAAGATGGACGATGCCGTCGACGAGCTGTATTCGTCGATCAAGTACTACCTCACCAAGATTTCACGCGAAGCGCTGGCCGAAGAAGAAAGCCGCCGCTGGACCGACATCATCAGCTTCACCATCAACATGGAGCAGATCRGCGACATCATCGAGCGCGTACTGATCGACATTGAAGACAAAAAGATCAAGCCAGGCCGCAACTTCTCGGACGCCGGCATGGCTGAAATCGTCGAACTGCATGAGCGCCTGGTGGCCAACCTGCGCCTGGGCATGAGCGTGTTCCTCAATGGCACGGTGCGCGACGCGCAAAAGCTGCTGGAAGAAAAAGCCCGCTTTCGCGACCTGGAGCGGGCCTATGCCACGACCCACCTGGGCCGCCTGTCGGCCAATACGGTGCAAAGCCTGGAAACCAGCTCGCTGCACATCGACCTCATCAGCGAGCTCAAGCGCATCAACTCGCACATCTGCTCGATCGCCTACCCGATCCTTGACTCAGCTGGCGCACTGGCCCCCAACCGCTTGCGCCAGCCAGCCCTGACCGACCAGGCCTGAGTACAAGGGCAAGGCCGGCGAAACGTTGCCTAGGGCAAGCCCAGCATGTCGGAAAAAATCAGCGCGGCTTCCGTCGTGAACTCGCCGCGTTGCATGCCATCCACCAGTTGGGCGGCGTCCATCAGCCGGAACTGGGCTACTTCGCCGTCCTGGTTATCGGGCACCATGCCTCCGGGCACGGTGCAGCAATACCAGTCAATGTCTTCGACCACATACCCCGCACCGTTGCCTTCGGTGGCTGGTCGACGGGTCGTGAGCCGGCCGCCGTAGCGCATAGCCTGCAGCTCGGCCACATGCAGGCCGGCCTCCTCCCAGGTCTCACGCACCAGGGCGGTTTCCACCGTGTCGACGGCAGACACCATGCCGCCCATCAGGGTGTCCCACAGGCCGGGGTCGTTGGACTTGTCAAGGGCACGCTGCTGCACCCAGAAGCGGCCATCAGGCGACTGCCCCACCAGGTGTACCGCCAGTGTGGTGATGCCCAGCGGCCGCACGGCCGCGCGCTCGACCGTGCCTTTGCGGTGGCCAAACTGGTCAGGTACCGCGAGCTGCTCGTCGCGCCAGGCACCGGCGAGGCCCGCTTCGTGCAGCGCGATCGCGATTTTGTTCAGGCTGGTGGTCACATCGCCCATCAAGCGCCAACCCAGGCCGCCGGGGTGTTCTTCCTTGAGCAGGGGGTGGTGGCCGTCTGTCATGGCATGCAGGGCCAGCTTGTGAAAGAAGCGCGGCTCCACCGATCCGATCACCGATTCACCGGCCCACAGCGGCACGCGTGGGCGCAGCGGCGGCTGGATCGCTCCGGCGCGCAGGGCTTGCAGCCATTGGGCATCAAAAGCAGGCGGCATCATCATGCGTCCTTGGGGCCCGTGCTGGCAGGCCATTGATATGCGAAAAGACCGGGGCAGCGGGCCATCCCGGATTCTGCTGCGCAGTTTACTTCGCCCGTACCAACCGGACATTACAAACCTGCCGGCCAGGCGGGAAGCATCAGCTCCGGAAATTTATTTGCTATTAATTTAATAGCTTCTCGCGCTTACCCCTATTGGATAAAACGGCTAAAACCCTTGAATTCGGGCGCAAACCTGCGAAGCTAGGCTTTGACGAACAAACCGTCCAGTCGCTTGTCCCACCTGGCCCCTGGCAACACATCAGCCAGCTGCGCATCGCCAAATGCAAAGGTCCCCCGCAGCACCTGAGCCAGCACCGCGCGGTAATCGTGATGCGCCGGCAAGTCGCGTCCTTCGTTGAGTTGGGCCAAGCCCGTCCACTGGCCATGCCAGCGTCCGCCGGCGACACGGTTGCCCATGAGCCACATGGCGTTGCCAAAGCCGTGGTCGGTGCCGCGTGTGCCGTTTTCGGCGCTGGTGCGCCCGAATTCGCTCATCACCACGACGACATCGCCGGGTTCGGAAAAATCCTGGCGCAGCTGCGCGATGCCGCGCGCCAGGTTGCCGAGGTTGTTGGCCAGCTGGCCGGTGGCGGCGCCCTGGTTGGCATGGGTGTCCCAACCGCCTGCCGACAAAAAACCGAGGCGCAGTTTGCGGTCGTTGCGCATCAGCGTGCCCAGGTGCTGCGCATCGAGTTGCAGGCCCACGGGGTCGGCCGCGCCATTGCTGGCTGCCTGCATTTGCGCGTTCAGCGCCTGCGGATTACCGGGCGTGCCGTCGCGGTCCAGGCGCTTGTCTGCCATGCGCCTGCTGTCTTCCGCCATTTTCTCGGTCCTGGCATTTTTCTGTTCCGTGAGCTCCTGCGCACTCTGCATGCGGCTACCCGCACCCTGGCGGAAGGCTTCGCTGATCTTGTCATCACCGGCATACAGATCCATGAGCGCCTGGCGGGTTCTGTCGTTGGCCAGCACCCCGGTGCGTTCAGCAGACTGGCCACGCGGAATCAACCTGACGGCCGCCTGCCCGCCCAGAATGGCGGGGTTGGCCTCGCCCACGCCGAGAGCGGCGGCGCCCGGTGCAGCGGCCTTGCCCAGGCCCGCTGTGGTGTTGAGCCATCCCGGTGCGCTGCTGGTCTTGCCGCCCTGCGCAATCTCCATCTGGTACTGCGCGTCGAAATGCGAACGGTTGGGCGCGGGCAGGCCGGCCGCGGGCACAAAACCCAGAACACCTTGCTGCCACAGCGGCAGCAGCGGGGCCAGCGCGGGATGCAGGGCAAAAGTCCTGTCGAGCTTCAAGGCGGTTTGCGCCGTGCCGTCGGGCGCCGCGATCGCGATGTTGGGGCGCAAAGCGTAGTAGTCCTTGTCGGCGTAGGGCACAAAGGCCGACAGGCCGTCATACGCGCCGCGCAGGAAGACGATGACGAGGCGCCCACCGTCCAGGCTTGACCGGCTTGCGGGCAAGGCTTGCGCCCACACGCCGGGCGCTGCCAGCGAAAAGGCGGACAACGCGCCCAGGCCCAGCAGCCGGCGGCGTTGCTGCAGATTCGCCGATGAAGAAAAAATGGAGTTCATAGGAGTCCTTGTTGCGGCATATTCCCTGTCCAGATCAAGCGTGAACGCGAAGGCCCGCCGCAGACAGTGCTACAGCACGGCAAGGCGGGCCGACAAAGTGCACGTTTGATTTGGACATGGAATTATTTGCGCATGAAGTCGGGGCTGGCCAGCATCAGGCCGGTGCGCATCTGCGCGGGTTCCTGCGCGATGCGCTCGCGCGTCGCAATGCTGAAAAAGGCGTTGAGGTAAGACGGCTCAGCTGTGCGCTGGGCCAGGCCCATGGCGTAATCGGCGCGGCGCGTCAAAGCCTCAGGCGCAAGCCAGGTACCTGCATCGGTTTTATAGCCGTCGGGCGTTTGCCAGCCATGCATGGGCTGGCCGGCCTGCGCCAGGAAGCCCAGGGTTTGCACGACGTCGCGGCGCTCCTTGACGCCCCCGGCCGCAGTGAGCGCCGAACAGGCAAAGTCCAGCGGGGTTTTAAACAACTGGTTGTCTTGCGCCCAGAACTCCGGTGATTCGATCAGGGTGCGCATCACCGCGCGGATGTCGCCCTGGGTCGCCGTGAAGGTAGTTGCCAACCGGTTAACCAGTGCGGACGAGGGTTTGTCGGCCACGAAGAAACTGGCCAGCCGGATAGACACACGCCGCGCCGTCTCGGGCCGGCGCGCCAGGTAGCGAATGGCTTCCTCGCCTTCCGCAACGCCCTCGCTGCCAAACGTACGGCCCAGCAGCACCTTGCCTTCCTTGTCGTGAAGGCGCTCGGCAAAACGAAAACCCTCGCCGTCCTTGAGGTTCACCGTCCAGCCGGTGAGGATGCGGGCCAGTTCGTGCACGTCTTTTTGCGTGTAGCCGCTGTTCACGCCCAGGGTGTGCAACTCCATCAACTCGCGCGCGTAGTTTTCGTTAAGGCCGCGGCTGTTGCTCTGCGCCTGGTCCRGGTAGAACAGCATGGCCGGGTGCCTGGCGCTGGCCAGCAGCAGGTCTTCAAAACGGCCCAGGGCGTTGGCGCGAATCACATTGATCTCGTAGTGGCCGACAAAGGGGCGCACCGGTCCCTTGCCGACGAACACATTGAGGTGGTTGAACCAGAACTCGGTCATGCGGGCCAGCAGCGGATTTTCCAGCGCCGGATCGCTGCAGGACATCAGCCGCCAGGCGGCCGCGCCCTGGGCCATCTCGCGGCTGAATTTTTCGCCACCTGTATCGGCCGCKGCGGCCATACCAGGCTTGGGCGTTTCGCGCGCGGCCTTTCGCGCCTCCCGCTCGGCCTGGAAGCTGCGCGCAATGTCACCGAGCGGTGCGTTGATGCCGGCAAGTTCGGCAGGAAGGTTGGGAGGACGCAGGCTTGCGGCATAGGCCACATCCAGCTGCTGCAACGCCCAGGCGCGGGGTGAGGCCGMAGCGGCCTGCGTCGAGGCCGGCGTGGGTGCATACCCCAGGCGCGAAGCGGCGCGCCATGTGGCGGCAAACTTGGCCGGCGGCGGCGCGGCATCGGCCTGCGCCTGCGCCGCCGGAGCGGCGAGGCAAGCCAGGAAGGCCGCGAGCATGCTGGCCTGGATAGTCACTGTGGGCATGGTGTTCTCCTGCAGCCCTTTGTAACGCATGCGGCACGCCTTGCGTTGAATACCCTCTCCAGCTTTACACAGGTTTACCGCACAAAGGCCTATGCCCTGGGGCAAATTCGCTCTTCTTTTACAGCGTCAGGATGGTGCAGCCCGTGGTCTTGCGGGCTTCAAGCGCACGGTGCGCCTCGGCAACGTCGGCCAGGGCAAAACGCTGGTCTATAGGAATATGGACTTTGCCGCTGATGACCATGGCAAACAATTCATCCGCCATTTCCTGTGTGGTCTCACGCGTCGCAATGTGGGTAAAGAGCGTCGGCCGTGAAACGTAGAGCGAGCCTTTGGCAGCCAGCAGGCCGATGTCCAGCGGCGGCGTCTTGCCCGAGGCATTGCCAAAGTTGGCCAGCAGGCCAAAGGGGCGCAGGCAATCCAGTGACTTGAGGAAGGTGTCCTTGCCGACCGAGTCGTACACCGCCTTCACGCCCTTGCCACCGGTGATCTCCTTGACGCGGGCCACGAAGTCTTCTTTCGCGTAGTTGACGGCAAAGGCCGCGCCCTGCGACAACGCCAACGCGCATTTCTCGTCAGAGCCGGCGGTGCCTATCAATTGCAGGCCCATGGCCCTGGCCCACTGGCAGGCGATCAGGCCCACGCCACCGGCGGCCGCGTGAAACAACACATGGTCGCCGGGCTGCAGGCCGCCTTGCGGCTGCGTGCGGCGCAGCAGGTACTGCGTGGTCAGCCCCTTGAGCATCATGGCCGCGCCGGTTTCAAACGAGATCGCATCGGGCAGCTTGCACACACACTTGGCCGGCATCACGCGCACTTCACAGTAGCTGCCGGGCGGCTGGCTGGCATAGGCCGCGCGGTCACCCGCTTTCAGGTGGGTCACGCCCTCACCAACAGCCTCGACGATGCCGGAAGCTTCCATCCCCAGTTGAAGCGGCATGGCAAGCGGGTAGACACCGCTGCGTTGGTACACGTCGATGTAGTTCAAGCCAACGGCCTTGTGACGGATGCGTATTTCGCCCGGGCCGGGGTCGCCTACCGTCACGTCTACCAGTGTGAGTTCTTCAGGTCCGCCGTGCTGGTTGATGCGTACGGCTTTGGAGGTGATGGAGGCCATGGATTTCCTTGCAAAGGTTGCAGATGGAGAAAGAAAAAGGGGTGGCCGCCATGGTGCCATGAATCGAAATGGGCCGCAGGCGCCGAGGGTTGAACCCCGTATGGCGAGAGGAAAACAGTCATGCTTGATAAAGTCCCCGTCATGACCCAACGCCTCACGCCCGCCACTGCCACGCTGCTGGTGGTCCCTCCCTTGCTCTGGGCCGGCAACGCCGTCGTCGGCCGCCTCGTCACTGGCCTGGTGCCGCCCATGACGCTCAACTTCCTGCGCTGGGCCCTGGCCTTCGTGATCCTGTTGCCGCTGGCCTGGCGCCTGCTCAAACCGCGCAGCAGCCTGTGGCCTCACTGGAAACGTTTCGCGGTGCTGGGCCTGCTGGGTGTGGGTTGCTACAACGCCTTGCAGTATCTGGCCCTGAAAACCTCCACACCGCTCAACGTGACGTTGGTGGCGTCCAGCGTGCCGATCTGGATGCTGATTGTGGGGGCGCTGTTTTTTGGCCAGGCTGTGTCGAAGCGACAGATCGCCGGTGCCGTGCTGTCGATTGCCGGCGTGCTGGTGGTGCTGTCGCGTGGCCAGTGGGAATTGCTCATGCAGGTGCAACCGGTGCCCGGTGACCTGTACGTGCTGCTTGCCACGCTGGCCTGGGCGTTTTACAGCTGGCTGCTGTCGCAACCCAAAGAGCCGGCGGAAATCCGCCGCGACTGGGCCGCCTTCCTGCTCGCGCAAATCGTGTTCGGACTGGCCTGGTCGGGCGCGTTTGCCGCCGGCGAATGGGCGTTGACCGACGCGCACATCCAATGGGGCTGGCCGCTGGCCGCAGCCCTGCTGTACGTGGCCGTGGGACCCGCGGTGATTGCCTATCGTTGCTGGGGCATGGGCGTGCAGCGTGTCGGGCCGGCGATTGCGGGCTTCTTTTCCAACCTCACGCCGCTGTTCGCTGCGCTGCTGTCGGCGGCCTTTCTCGGTGAGTTGCCGCACCTCTACCATGCGCTGGCTTTTATGCTGATCGTGGGCGGCATCGTGGTGTCGTCGCGGCGCTGAATCGCGCAGCAATCAGCGCAACAGCGGTTTGATTTTCACAACACATTGCGAAAAAACGCTGCATAAAACTTGCCAAGCCCGCGCGGGCTCTTCAAAATCCGTTCCTTGCTTTGAGCCACTGCGCAACGAATGACCTTGTGCAGCCACCCTTGAAGCCCTCAAGACCCATGACTTTGTTCACTCACACCTGACGCACCCTCCACTGCCCCCGGCTGGATGTGGTGTCAACCATACCCAGCCCTGCGGGCAGTCGGTGCCGTGCCTTCACGTGTGAAGCGCGCTCCGCGAACCCCAGGCTGATTTTTCGCCGGGGTTTTGCTTTTTCGGAGCGTGCACATGAGTGCCAAAACTTTTTCCCGTGACTTTGCCGCAGGCAAGGTCAAGCATTTGCGGCGCATGAAGCAGCCGCTGGCTTTGACCTTGCCGCCACCCACACCGCGCAATCCCGTGGTGCGGGCCCTCGTCCAGCGTGCCATCACGTCGGGCGCGGGCAAACATATTCGCAGCGCCGGCGCTCACCGCCGGGCTGAAACCGTGGCTTTGCAAAAAGCCCTCAAAAATTTGACTGACTGACATGAAGAACGATATGACAACCGAGACGGCGGCCGCAGCCCGCGTGCCGCCCGAACTCATGCGCGAACGCAGTGCCCACCTGGCCCTCGTCGCCACCGAGCTGAAAACCGAGCTGTTCGGTATTGACGACATCATCGACCGGGTGATCGAGTCGATCCGCGCCTGGTACGTGCTGCCGCACATCATCCGCCGCCCGGTGATCGTGTGCCTGTGGGGCCTGACCGGCACCGGCAAGACCCAGCTCACGCGCCGCCTGGCGCAAAAGCTGGGTTTCTACGACCGCTTTGTCGAAGTACAGATGGACGGCTTCAGCAACGGCAGCAGCTGGCGCAGCGCCGACTCCATCAGCGGCATGCTGGCGGAGTCCGCCGTTGCCGAGAGCGAGCCTGGCATTCTGGTGCTGGATGAATTCCAGCGCTTTCGCACCATCAACGAAAAGGGCGATGAGGTCGCCGTCAAACGCTACCAGGACGTGTGGCAGCTGCTGTCCGACGGGCGCCTGCCGCCGTCGCTGTCTTTTCTGCAGGAGCTGGAATCGTCTCTGGCTTTCTCGCTGTATGACCACGAACGCGAGGAACAGGCTGATGAAAAGCCTTCCAAGGACGGCGTCCAGGCCAAAAAGCTGAAGTTCGCCCTCTCGCCCTACCAGGCTCAGGAATTCAAGCAAAGCCTCAAGCTCAAGGAACCACTACAGGAGGTGATGACCTGGACACCCCAGCAACTGCAGGAGCGCATGCTGGCGTTCAGGGCATCGACCGACTCGTGGGAAACGGATTACAGCCGCTTGCTCATCATCGTTTCGGGCAACCTCGACGAGATGTATGAGGGAACCGCCAAACGCGTGGAAGACTGCGACACCGATGCCGACATCTTTCATGCACTGACGAAAAAACTGTCGGTCATTGACGTCAAGAAGGCTCTGGGAGAGCGCTTCAAGCCCGAGCAGATCGCCCGGCTGGGGAACAACCATGTGATCTACCCCTCGCTGAGCCAGGCCACGTATGAGCGGCTGATCCGCAGCACCTGTGCCAGATATGTTGGTGAAATGCAGGCGAGTGCAGGGCTGTCTTTTGATCTGCATGAATCGGTGTACCAGGGAATTTATGCCAATGCGGTCTTCCCGGCCCAGGGCACGCGCCCGCTGTTCTCGTCGATTCACGCCATCCTGAGTGCGCCGCTGGTGAATGCCGTGCTGTGGGCGTTTGAGCATGATGTGCCGGCGGACACCACGCTGCACGTGAGGCTGGACACCGCCACGCAATCCCTGCACGTCAGTCATGGCGATTGCGGGGGCGGGAGCATCGCCTACCCCGTGCCGCTGGACCTCAACCAGCTCAAGCAGCGCGCCAGCCCCGACTTTCGGGCCTTGCTGGCCGTGCACGAAGCAGGCCACGGCCTGGCCTACGGCCGCCTGTTCGGCCATGCGCCTCAGGAAGTCAAGATCAACGTGGCATCCTTCGAGGGCGGCTACAACAGCTATGTGCGCATGAAGGCCGAATCACGTCAAAGCTGCCTGGACCGCCTCTGCGTGGGCCTGGCCGGCCGCGCCGCCGAGGCGCTGGTGTTCGGCGACGATGCCTGCACCACGGGCAGCGAGAGCGACTTCAAGAACGCCACCGCCCTGGCCGCACGCTTTGTGCGCCACTTCGGTTTCGGCAACCGGCTGAGCCACACCGACGTGACCCACGACATGGACGACAACCTCAACACCGATGTTGAGCCGACCAACGCCGAGATCGAGGCCCTGCTCGCGCAGGCGTACGCGCGCGCACAGGAGATTCTCAAAACCGATTCGGCCTTGCTACTGAGCATCGTGGACGAACTGCTGGAAAACGGCCAGGTGAGCAAAGAGAAAATGGCCAGCCTCCTGGGGGTCGCCATCGCGAAGGAAGAACAGATGCTTGCGCCGTATGCGGAGCAGCTTCAGGTGTTCGGCCTGCAGCACGCGTTGATGCAGCGTGTCGGCGGCATGGCGCCATCGCTGGAGCCCTCACTGGAATGATCCGCGTGGGCAAAAAAAAGCACGGAGAGCAGCCCAGCTGCTTTCCGTGCCCAATTTCCACCAACGGAAATCTTTGCAGGCCCCGGTTCAGTTCATCAAGCCTTGCCCGGATGCTCCTTGACACGGCTGACCAGCTGCGTGGGGTTCACGAAACGCAGCGCAATCAGCAACCACAGCACCGTGATCGCCATGTAGATCATCGCCATCGCGTCGACCGATTGCCCTGCGCGCACGCCGGCGGCAAAGACCGCGTAGTAAAGCGCCACCACCAGCGTCTGGGTGTCGGGGCCGGCCACCAGAAAGGTCAACTCGAACATCGCCACCGTCCGCACCAGCACCAGCAGGCCCGCCGCCAGCACACCGGGCGCCAGCAGCGGCACCAGGGTGTAGAGGAACATCTGCCGCGTGTTGGCGCCAAAGACGCGCGCCGCAGATTCGATGTTGGTGTCTATCTGCTCGACAAAAGGCGTCATCACGAGGATCACAAAAGGCAGAGCCGGAATCATGTTGGCGATGATCACGCCCGGCAAGGTTCCGGCCAGGTGCAGTTGGTACATCACGGTGGCCAGCGGAATGCCGTAGGTAATCGGCGGCACCATCAGCGGCAGCAGAAACAGCAGCGTGATCAACTTTTTGCCGCGAAAGTCCTTGCGTGCCAGTGTGTAGGCGGCGGGCACACCGATCAGCAGCGACAAAAAGACCACCGAGAACACCACCACCACCGTGACCACCAGCACATGGCCCAGCTGGAATTCCTTCCACGCCGATACATACCAGCTGAGGGTGTAGGCCTCGGGCAGCCAGGTTCCCAGCCAGCGTGTGGCCACCGAATTGGTGGCCACCGCGACGATCAGCAGGCCGACGTTGACCAGAAAGAAGGAGATGACACCCCAGATCAACGCACGCCAGGCACGATCGCGTAGCGGGCTGGAGTTGCGCGCCGCGGCACTCATCCCTTGCCTCCGGTAACAGGACCGCGGTAGAACAGACGGCGCAGGCCCAGCGCCGCAGCGACGATCGCCAGTTGAGCCAGGCCCATGATCATGGCGACAGCCGAGGCCAGCGAATAGTCGTACTGCTCAAAGGCAGCTTCGTAGGCCGCAATCGCAATCACCCGCGTGGTACCGGCCGGCGAGCCCAGCAGCACTGCAGATGGGAAGACCGAGAAGGCCTGAACAAAACTCAGGCAGAAGGCCATGACCAGCCCGGGCGTCAGCAGCGGCAGATAAATGTAGCGAAAGCGATTCCAGCCGTCTGCGCCCAGCGTCGCTGCCGCACGCGGCAGCGCCGGATCAATACCGGTGATGTAAGAGAGGATCAGCAGATAGGCAAACGGGAAACCGGTGATGACCAGCGAAATCAGCACGCCCCAATAGTTGTGCGTGAGCCGGATCGAACCTTCGTAAAGATGGAGCCAGCGCAGTGTCTGCGCCAGCCAGCCCTGCGGGCCGAAGTAGGTCAGCATGCCTTCGGCGATCAATACTGTGCCCAGCGTCAGCGGCACCACCAGCAAGGTAGACAACAGGCGCTGGTAAGGGCTTTTGGTCCGCGTGGCATAGGCGATCGCCAGTGCGAACCCGATATTGATCAACGTGGCCGGCAGGGCCAGCTGCAGGGTGTTGCCTATGGTCTGCCACAGGTCGCGCGTCTGGAAGAAATGAATGTAGTTCTGCAGCACCCCGCCCTGCGCCGGCTGAAAGGACAGCAGCAGGCCGTAGGCGAAGGGGTAGACAAAAAACATGATCATCACCGCGGCCGCCGGCGCGACCAGCATCACGGCCGGGTCCAGCGGCGGGCGCGAACGGTTAACCGGCGAGGGCGTGGCAAATGTGGCCATCAGGACTCCTCCGCATAAACCAGAACCCGTTCCGGCGCCGCAACCAGCATCACGGTGTCGCCAGGCGAGACCACGCGCGCGGAACGCACGTAGAGCAAATCGTCGAATGCCGTCCTGACCTGGAGAAGCCATTCACGGCCGCCGTACTCCGCGGTTTCCACTGTCCCTGGGAATGCATGCGCGCCCTCACTGATCGCGATCTCGTCAGGCCGCACGGCCACCATCACGCCGGCGCCGTCAGTCAATGCTTGCATGGCCGTGCCCGCCAGACGCACGCCGCCTACACCTTCGACCGTGACATGGTCACCGCCTGAACGCAGCACGCGGGCCGGCAGAACATTGCGGTAGCCCATGAAGCGCGCCACATCCAGCGTGGCCGGCCGCGCGAACACCTCTTGCGGCGTGCCGACCTGCTGCACCACACCCAGCTTCATCACCACCACACGGTCAGCCATGGCGAGCGCCTCGTCCTGGTCGTGCGTCACATACACCGTGGAGCAGCCCTGAGCGCGATGGATACGGCGTATTTCAGAGCGCATTTCAATGCGCAGCTTGGCGTCCAGGTTGGACAGCGGCTCATCCATCAGGATCAGCGGCGGTTCGATGACGATGGCACGCGCGATAGCCACGCGCTGCTGCTGCCCGCCCGAGAGCTGCCCGGGCAGCTTGTCCGCGTGTCCCAGCAGTTGCACGGTGTCCAGCGCCGCCGCCACGCGCCTGTCGATTTCTGCCGCCGGCATGCCGCGCATCTTCAGGCCGAAGCCCACATTGCGGCTGACCGAAAGATGTGGGAACAGCGCGTAGTTCTGGAACACCATGCCAAAGCCGCGCCTCTCCGGTGGCAGCGTATCGATGCGTTGCTGGTCCAGCCAGATACTTCCGTCCGACAGCGGCAGCAGCCCCGCCATGCAATTGAGCGCGGTGGACTTGCCGCAGCCCGAAGGGCCCAGCAGCGCGATGAACTCGCCACGCTCTATGGTAAGCGAGAGTTTCTCGAGCGCGTGGGCGCCGCCGAAGCTGCGGCTCACGCCGTCCAGGCGCAGCTGCCTGAACTCGTTTTTTCCCGCGGGCCGTCCCGCGGTGTTGGGCATCACCATGTCAAAAACCTTCTTCACACCCGCAGCGGGCTTGCTTGTTATTCAAGGGCCGCGTTCAGAGCCGTGCACAAAACCCGGCGAAGCGATCCTGGCTAGGCGGCGCAACAACGCCAGGAGGGTTTTGTGTGCGGCTCTTACTTGCCTTTGCCGGAACCGATTTCCTGATCCCACTTCTTGAAGGCGGCGACCATGGCCTTGTCATCCAGCGGCTGGGTGTGCGGCTGCTTGGCGATCCAGTCGGCGTACTCGGGGCGGCCGTATTCCTTGATGATGTCCTGGCTCTTTTGCGGCGCAGCGGTCAGCGGAACGTTTTTCACGGCCGGGCCGGGGTAAAAGTAGCCGGAGTCATAGGTCAGCGCCTGCTGCTCGGGTTTGAGCAGGTAGGCCATCAGTTCCATCACCGCCGCCTGACGGGCGGCGGGCAAGCCCTTGGGCATCGCCATGTAGTGCGCGTCATTAACCCAGGTGAAGCCGTTGAGTGCCGCCACCTTGAACTGCTTGGGCACCACGCCCAGCGCGCGCGGATTGATATCCCAGCCGGTCACCGTAACGGTCATGTCGCGCGAGCCTTCTCCGAGCTCCTTCATCACGGCGCCGGTGCCTGTGGGGTAGTACTCGATGCAGCTGTTGAGCTCTTTCAGGTAAGCCCAGGTCTTGTCCCAGCCGGCCATGGGTTCCTTGGGATCCTTGTCGCCGAGCAGGTAGGGCAAGCCCATCAGAAACGTGCGGCCCGGGCCCGAGTTGGCGGGGCGAGCGTAAATCAGCTTGTTGGGGTTGGCCTTGCACCAGGCCAGCAACTCAGCCGGTGTTTTAGGCGGTGCCTTGACCTTGTCGGGGTTGTACTCGAGCAGCGGGCCCGCAGGCATATAGGTCACCATGACGG
>NZ_JBFUCA010000044.1:0-14948 GCF_056405475.1 Polaromonas sp. P1_G4 | reverse complement strand
CCACAATCGCTGGACTTTTTATTCCGCAATGCAGAACTGGTAATGTCCCAATCTCCTGTTCCCACCAGGTCGGCCCCCGGAACGGTCAGCCCCGTCCATGCCAAGGAGGATCGGCACTTTGTGACGGCATTGGCACGCGGCCTGGATGTGCTCAGTGCTTTTCGCTCGCGAGACCGGTCCTTGGGCAACACGGAACTGGCACGCCGTTGCGGCCTGCCCAAGTCAACGATTTCGCGTTTGACCTATACGCTGACCAAGCATGGCTACCTCGAGCATGCGCAGGACGCCAGCGGTCGCGCGGGGTATCGGCTGGGGAGTGCGGTACTGGCGCTGGGCAGCGCCATGCTGGCGCGCATGGACATGCGGCAGCTCGCCAGGCCGTTGATGCAGGATCTCGCCGACAGTTCGCAGGCCATGGTATCGCTGGGGATACGCGATCGCCTGAGCATGATTTATGTGGAAAACTGCCGCAGCGAATCTGCGCTCACGCTCAGCCTGGACGTAGGTTCGCGCATTCCACTGGCCAGCACTGCGATGGGGCGAGCCTACCTGTGCGGCTGTTCGGATAAGGAGCGTGAGACCCTGCTTGAGCGTATTCGGGTCCAGGACGAGGAAGCGTGGCCTAAAACCCGCGAGGTGATGGCGCTGGCGCTGGCGCATTACCGCGATCACGGCTGCTGCGCGTCTTTTGGTGATTGGCAGAAGGACGTTAACGCTATTGCTGCTGCATTCCGGCCACCGGGTAGACGCTCCGTCATGGTGGTGAGCTGCGGCGGCCCGGGGTTCAATCTTTCGCCGCATTTCCTGATGACGCAGGTGCAGCCGCAACTGGTGGCATTGGTCAGGCGGCTGCAAAACGCATCCGGCGATGCCTTATAGGCAGCGCCGGTGAGGCCGGGTCAGTAGGTCATTTTTCCGCTGCCGTCCTTGATCCCTTTCCTGCCTGCAATTTGCCAGGAGGTACGCTGATCGATCAGGCCGGCTAGGAATTCCAGTTCCTCGTCACTGTGATTGATCGCGTTGGCAGGGGTGAGACGGCGGCCGTTTTTGGGCTCCACTTCGCCCCAGAATGACTGGTGGTAACTTGACTGTGACACGGTCTTTTCCCCGTTCGACTCCATGTCAACCGTACCGTAGCAGTTGCAGAAATAGCTGCGGTTCCCCTGGTCGGCGAAGACCTCGGCATAGACGCCCGTGCCACGTATACCCGCCGTCAGCGTGGGCAGGACAATGGAGCGGCTGCTGCCCTTGCCCCAGACGCTGACCACGGCGCCCGTGAGCAGGCGCAGCAGGCTCACGGTATTGAGCGAGTTGCCGCGCTCCACTTTCATCATGGAGTTCTCACGCACCTGGAATGCCGAGTTGCCGATGACAAACATCAGGTTGGAGCCCGGACCGGTCTGGATCTGGTCGCCGGTGAGGATGGTTTCGCCGGTCTGCAGCCGATTGCCGTTGAGCAGGGCATCGCCCCTCAGCTCGACGATATTGCTTCGCTGCTGGGCCATGGCGGCCGGCAATCCCCCCATCGCTACCCAGGCGGCTGCTGCCTTGAGCGTGTCACGCCGTTGAAACCACAAAATGTCCTGTTCGGTACGGCCTTGCAGCTGGTGCTGGGTCATGAAGAATCTCCTGGGGTAGCGGGGTCGTTATTGGTGTTTTCCGGGTTATTGGCGCCATCCGGCGAGTCACCGGGTAGCGTGGCCACGAAGCTATCACGAAACGTGAAGTAAATCGAGGTGGAAAACATGGCTGCGATGAGCAAGCCCAGGGGCATCATTGCCGCGGCCGCGAATTCAGCGCTGCCTGTCAGGCCGGCAAGCACGCTCAGCACGATGACCAGGCCCATGGATACGCCGAGCCAGCCCAGCCCGAACATCAGGAAGGCCCCCGCGTTGCGAACGCAGGCGACAACGCTGAAAAAGAGGCTTTTGACCGGAGAAATGCCGTGCCAGTGAACCAGGGCGGGTGCATGCCAGAACAGCAGCAGCACGGGCAGGTACAGCAGCAGGGACACCGACATGTTCTTGGCCATGGCCAGCTGGAACTGCGGCGTCATCATCGCCTCGCGGCTCGCGTCGGCGGCAACGGGGGGGTCCACCAGCATCGGTACGATCCAGTTGATCAGCACGCAGAACGCCGTATAGATCGCACCAAGGACAAGCATCGCGCCCAAACGCTCGCGTCCCGCGCGAAAARCGCTGAGAAGCACCGTGGGCATGGGAAATTTTCCCTTCACGGCTTCCTGTGTGGCGGCCATCAGGCCCAGCATGGCAGCGGGAACAATCATCAGTGCCAGGATCAGTCCGAAAAACGGCAGCAAGGAAAGCACCGTGACTGCGGCCAGGTACAGGAAAAACAGGCCCGACATGGCCAGGGGCTGCTGCATGAAAGTCTTGATGCCCAACCTGACCCAGGTTATGCCGGTGCTTGCGGGAACAATATTAAGTTTCATGGTCTTCAGCGGGAAATGGGGCCGGACGAGACCGGGATATTGCAGGAGGGCAGTTTGCCTGAAAGCAGCGACGCTTGGCGCAGGCCCTCAAACAGGCCTTGGCCGAAGGGTCATCAGGCCCGCGGGTGGCTTGGGCTAGAGGACGTAAGGGTGTGTGAGCCGCTCGCGCAGGACACGCTCGAAATGGCTGGGGTCGTGGGGCTTGAGCACTGCAGCTTCACGGGGCAAATGCAAGTCCCACAGCCGCGACAGCCAAAAGCGCAGGGCTCCGGCGCGCTGCATGGCAGGCAGGAGCCTGCGCTCCTGCGCCGTCAGGCGCCGCACGCTTTCGTAAGCCCTCACGAAGGCCGCCGAACGGGCTTCGTCTTGTACGCCGGTTTCCAGGTCTATACACCAATCGTTGAGGCACACACCAATGTCAAACAGGAAGGTGTCGCAGCCGGCGAAGTAAAAATCAAAAAAACCGGTGAGCCGGCCGTCTTCGAACATCACGTTGTCGCGAAAGAGGTCGGCGTGTATGGCACCGCGGGGCAGGCTGCCAAAAGCGGATGAAGCCGCAATATGGTTCTGGTAAGCCAGCTCCCCCAGGATGAGGCTGGTTTGCGCCGGCGTGATGTAAGGCAGCACGACCGGAACAGTCTCGTTCCACCAGGCCAGGCCCCGCAGGTTGGGCTGGCGCCGCGGGTATTCGAGGCCTGCCAGGTGCATGCGTGCCAGCGTTTCCCCGACACCGGCGCAGTGGCCGGATGTGGGCGCCAGCTCACTGTGGCCGCGCAGCTTGTTGACGACGGAGGCCGGTTTGTCCTTCAGGCGGTGAAGAATGTTCCCTTTGGTGTCGGCAGCCGGATCAGGCACCGGAATACCGTGCGCCGCCAGGTGCTTCATCAGGTGCAGGTAAAACGGCAGCTGCTCGAATGTCAGGCGCTCGAACAGGGTCAGCACATACTGGCCCTGGTCGGTATCCACAAAGTAGTTGGTGTTTTCGATGCCGCCTGCGGCACCTTTGATATTTTGCAGCTGCCCCAGATTCAGGGCGTTCAAGAACGCTGCAGCCTCGTCAAACGAGACTTCGGTATATACGGCCATGCCTGAAACTGGATCCTGGAGTTCTTGGAGTACGTGGAGCTGCGAAAATCAGAACTTCAGCACGTTCCAGACGCGTGAGCCGTTGGTGTCGTTGTTGGTCGACGCGGGGGCGGTGCCCCGGGCGCCTTCTGCGGGCTTGATTTCGTAAGCCGCACCGCCGACTTTGGGCTGGACCAGGATTTGCTGCGTTTCGCCGCCCACACGGAGTTCGTCGATCCGGCTGCCCGCGTCTTCAGTGCGAATGCGCTGGATTGCCTTGTCCGGCCGGCCTGCAGGCGCCGGGGCCTCCGCGGTCACGGGCGGCACTGCGTTTTGTGCAGGCGCTTGAGCCATGGCCGCAGCCAGCGGCAGCACCGCAAACGCGGCGGCAAGAAGAGGGCGGAAAGCGTGGTTCATGCCTGCATTGTAGGCTGCGGAGCCCAGCCGAGAAAGCCCGATATGTCGTAATAAGGGGGCTGCGGCTGTAGGCGGAAAGCTTCCCCACAGGCCAGCGCCGGGCGCTATCGGCGCCGCGGGCAGCGGCGGGCCGATATCCCCGACAATCGGCTTCATGAGTACCGACAAAAAAACACTGCTGCTGGTGGACGGCTCCAGCTACCTGTACCGCGCCTTTCATGCCATGCCCGACCTGCGCGCCAACCCGGGCGACCCGGCCAGTCCGGCGACCGGTGCCATACGCGGCATGGTCAACATGATGCAAAAGCTGCGCAAGGACGTGCGCGCTGACTTCGCTGCCTGCGTGTTCGATGCCAAAGGGCCGACATTTCGCGACGCGCTGTACCCTGAATACAAGGCCCAGCGCTCACCCATGCCCGACGACCTGCGTAGCCAGGTCGAACCCATCCACGAAGTAGTGCGCCTGCTGGGCTGGAAAGTGCTGGACGTCCCCGGCGTGGAGGCCGACGACGTGATCGGAACGCTCGCCTGCATGGCTTCAACTCAGGGGATCGAAGTCATCATCTCCAGCGGCGACAAGGACTTGAGCCAGCTGGTCGACGAAAACATCACCGTCATCGACACCATGAACGACCGCCGGCGCGACCTGGCCGGGGTGGAGGCTGAATTCGGCGTACCGCCGCGGCTCATGGTCGATTACCAGGCACTGGTCGGCGACGCGGTCGACAACGTGCCCGGCGTGCCCAAGGTCGGCCCCAAGACGGCCGTGAAGTGGCTTCTCGAATACGGCTCGCTCGATGCGCTGGTGGCACGCGCCGGCGAGATCAAGGGCGTGGTGGGTGAGAACCTGCGCCAGTCACTCGATTGGCTGCCCAAAGGCCGTGAGCTGCTGACCATCAAGAAGGACTGCGAACTGGACGGCTACATCCCCGGCCTGCCCGCCCTGGATGCCATCACCATCGGCGGCCAGCAGACGGAACCCCTGAAAGCCTTTTATGAAAAGTACGGCTTCAAAGGCCTGGTCAAGCAGATCGAAATCGAAAGCACACCGCCGGAATTGATTGGCGGACCTGAAGGCAGGCACAAGCCCGCACCCGCCGGCGGTCCAGGCGGCCGTTCGGATTCGCCGGGCCTGTTTGACGAAGCGCCCCTGACCGATACGCCACCGGCTGAACGTGCCAGCAACCTGAACTACGACACGGTGCTGACCTGGGAAGCGTTTGACCGCTGGCTGGCAAAGATCGAAGCGGCCGAATTGGTAGCGCTGGACACCGAAACCACCTCGCTCGACGAAATGCTGGCGGAAATCGTCGGCCTGAGTTTCAGCGTCACGCCCGGCGAGGCAGCCTACATTCCGCTCACACACGATTACCCTGATGCACCCGCCCAGCTGCCGCGCGACGATGTGCTGGCGCGCCTGAAACCCTGGCTGGAAAACCCGAGCAAAGCCAAGCTGGGCCAGCACGTCAAATATGACCGCCATGTGTTTGCCAACCACGGTGTGGAAGTGCAGGGCTATGCGCACGACACCATGCTGCAAAGCTATGTGCTGGAAGTGACCAAGCCGCACGGCCTGGCCAGCCTGGCCGAGCGGCATGTGGGCCGCAGCGGTATCAACTATGAAGACCTTTGCGGCAAGGGCGCGCACCAGATCAAGTTCAACCAGGTCGACATCGCCAAGGCCGCCGAATACTCCTGTGAAGACTCCGACCAGACGCTGGACGTGCACCGTGTGCTGTGGCCGCGGCTGGAGGCCAACGAGAAACTGCGCTTTATCTATGAGCTGGAGATGCAGAGCAGCGAAACGCTGTACCGCATTGAGCGCAACGGCGTGATGATCGATGCGCCCACGCTGGCCGCGCAGAGCCACGAGCTGGGCCAGCGCATCATTCAGCTGGAAGCCGAGGCCTATGAGATCGCCGGTCAGCCCTTCAACCTGGGCAGTCCCAAGCAGCTCGGCGAGATTTTTTTCGACAAGCTCGGCATGCCGGTCATCAAGAAAACCCCCAGTGGCGCACGCAGCACCGACGAGGAGGTGCTGGAAAAGCTGGCCGAAGACTACCCGCTACCTGCCAAGCTGCTGGAGCACCGCTCGCTGAGCAAACTCAAGGGTACCTACACCGACAAGCTCGCGCAGCTGGCGTTGCCCCGTACCGGCCGCGTGCACACGCATTACGCGCAGGCCGTCGCGGTCACGGGGCGGCTTTCCAGCAACGACCCCAACCTGCAGAACATTCCCATTCGCACGGCAGAAGGCCGGCGCGTACGTGAGGCCTTTATCGCGCCTGCAGGCAGCGTGATCGCCAGCGCTGACTATTCGCAGATCGAGCTGCGCATCATGGCGCATCTGAGCGGCGATGAAGCGCTGCTGCGCGCCTTCACCGACGGCCTGGACGTGCACCGTGCCACGGCCGCCGAGGTGTTCGGGGTGGCGGTCGACCAGGTCAGCAGCGAGCAGCGCCGCTACGCCAAGGTCATTAACTTCGGCCTGATTTACGGCATGAGCAGTTTCGGGCTGGCGCGCAACCTCGGCATCGAAACCAAGGCCGCGGCGGCCTACATCGACAAGTATTTCCAGCGCTATCCCGGCGTCAAGAACTACATGGACCAGACCGTGGCGTTTGCCCGGGAACACCACTACGTCGAAACCGTATTTGGCCGGCAGCTGTACCTGGCGGAAATCACCGGCGGCAACGGGCCACGCAAGAAGGCCGCGGAAAGGCAGGCCATCAACGCGCCCATGCAGGGCACGGCGGCCGACCTGATCAAGCTCAGCATGAACAAGGTGCAGCAGGTGCTTGACGAAGAAAAGCGCGCCACCAAAATGATCATGCAGGTGCACGACGAACTGGTGTTTGAAGTGCCGGAGGCAGAGGTCGAGTGGCTGCGTACCGAGATCCCGCGCCTGATGGCCAGCGTCGCTGAGCTGAAAGTGCCGTTGCTGGCGGAGATTGGCGTTGGGCTCAACTGGGACAAGGCACATTAAGCCGGCTCCATTTTCCCTGCGATGGGGCTGTGTGTGAGGCGGGGCTGGAAAATCCTCGTCGCTGGTGTCGTCCTGCCCTTGCTGATGGCTGGCGCCGCGGCAGGCTATGCCTGGTACCGGTTGACCCAGCCGTTTGTGCCGGCTGGCGAGACGCCAGCGCCTGCTTCGCAAACGGCATCCGCCGCGAGACTGAAGCAACTGGTCTACAAACTCTCCACCGATTTTCCGAACCGCACGTTCGATAACGGAACCCGGCTTGAAGGTGCTGCCGTTTATCTGGAGTCACAGCTTTCCGGATTGGGCCTTCAGGTGGAGAGCCAGCGCTTCAGGGCCAGAGGCAGGTCCTACCGCAACCTGGTTGTGAAGCTGGGTCCTGATACACCTGAGGTGATGGTGGTGGGCGCGCACTATGACGTGGCTGGTGAGCAGCCCGGCGCGGACGACAATGCCAGCGGCGTGGCGGGCCTCGTTGAGCTGGTGCGCTTGCTCAAGGGGCAAACTTTCCGCCAGCGGGTGGAACTGGTGATCTACACGAATGAAGAGCCTCCTTTTTTCCGCACACCTTACATGGGCAGCGCCATTCACGCCCGGTCTCTCGCAGAGTCCGGCAAGCGCGCATCCCTCATGTTGTCGCTCGAGTGCATCGGCTACTTCAGTGATGAGCCGGGAAGCCAGGACCATCCTGTGCGGCTTCTCAATGCGATCTACCCCACTACCGGAAATTTCATTTCACTGGTGGGTTTCTACCAGGACGGCGACATCGCGCGCCAGGTCAAGGCGGCGATGAAGTCGGCCTCCGACCTGCCGGTGTATTCCATCAACGCGCCGGGTTTCGTGGTGGGGGTCGATTTTTCAGACCATCTCAATTACTGGAACGAAGGCTATGTGGGAATGATGGTCACCGATACGGCTTTCTACCGGAACAAGGCCTATCACACGCCGCAGGACACCGCAGACAGGCTGGACTACCGCCGCATGGCAAAGGTCGTCGATGGTGTGCGTGCGGTGGTCATGCAGCACGCCGTAGTGGCCGGGCCGGTACGGTAGCAGTCAAGACAGCGCTGCGTTCCCGGCATGTTCACTGCGTGCCTTGTACATGTCCAGGATCACTTCTGAAAAATTGCCAAGCAGGCGTTGGGCCACCCAGTTCGCATACGCGTCGAAATCCGTGCTGATGCGATAGCTCACGCGAATGTGCAGGCGTGTACCGCCTTCTTCGGGCGTCAATGTGTAGGAGGTGTCGCGCAGATCAAAATAAGCGCCGCCCACTTTCACGTGGTCGTCCAGCGCGCCTGCGGGAAATGAATCTTCTGCGAAACGGTAGGTCCAGCGCACATGCCGCTGCGGCTCCCACTGTCGTATCACCTCGTCAAAATGAACGCCTTTGCCCCAGGTGCTTTTTCGTATGGGGCCTTCAGCCGTGTCGGTCGTGATGCCGCTAACCGGAAGCGGAACGCCTATGCGATAGGCCCAGGCATGCTGAACCTCTGCAGGCGCGATATCGCGTGCGTTGTTGATCTGCTGCCAAACTTCAGCAGAAGTTGCCTGTATGAGCACACTGCGCTCCACGCTGCCGATGCGCTCTACCTGGTTTTGTGGAAATGCCATCGCCACCAGCAGTGGCAACGCGGCGATGCTATAGACCGCTTGCCTGGGCCAATTGGTCATGCGGCAAACCAGGCCCATGACCACACCGCCGAGCATGCCGACGGCGGTGAAGAGCGGAAGGATGACGATGGCGCAAATCACCCCCTCTATCAGGATGGCCAGGCTGCCGAGCACAAACACGAAGGTTGCCAGCGCCGGTGCAAAAAGGTAATAGGAAAAGCCCCTGCGCTTGTGCCGCTCGGCCACGTACACCGTGATGGCTCCTACGGCAAATGGTGCAAACCAGACAAAACCGGCCGCCATGGCCGACAGTGCACTCCCCGGTTTTCCGGAAAACACCAGGCGCAGGACCAGCCCGCTCAGCGCTCCGGCAAGAAAAGGCGTCCAGCCTGAAAACGGCAAGCCGTCCGAAGACGCAAATCCCTCTTTCGGCGCGGGTATGCGATCGTGCGCAGCGAGATCAACTGTTGGCTTGTTTTGTTCTGCGGTCATGGGYGTATTGACAGGTTTAGTTCGATGCCTGCTTATCCGCTGGTTTGCGCGCGGTGACCATGTAGTAGCCAAAACCCGGCAGCCACATGCCCAGCAGGAAGGCCGCGTAGGAAGCCACTATATGGCCGCGGCGCAGCGGCGACAGGCGAAAGCGGGCCCGCCAGAGTTCACGCAAGGCAAAGCGGGTGGCAAACAGAGGTATCTGCAATGCGCTGGGCGCCAGCCGCAGGCTGATGTCCTGGAACCGGATGTCGGTGAAGCCCTGGCTTGCAAGCGCTGTGTGCAGCGCCTGTTTCTCGGCCAGTTCGTTGACCGCCCAGTGACGGCACCAAAGCCCATAGATGCGCTCCATGAACCCCGGCAGGGGCTTGTTGTTGCGCCGCAAGGCATCGGCGATCACCAGCGTGCCGCCAGGCCGCAGCAGGCGTGCAGCTTCCCGTACCAGTGCCCGCTTGTCGGCTCCCGGCGCGTGGCAAGCGCTTTCCAGGGCGTAAACGCCGTCGTACGCGCCTGAACGCAAGCCTGTGTCCACGTAATCGGCCAGATGAAAACGAACCTGGTTGGGTAAGGCGGCGGCCTGGTTGAGCCCGGCGCCCTGGATGATTTGCCGCGCCACCAGCGTGACGGCGTCCACGGTGCTGTGCTTGCGATTTTTCACGATCGATCTGGCCGTGGCGCCGGCACCGCAGCCAAGGTCGGCAAGCAGTACGGCGCCGGTGGACGGCAGCGCCAGCCGCTTCAGCACTTCCAGGTTCATGCGTTCGAGCATCGCTTCGCGGGCCAGAGGGTTGACCTGCCACGACCAGTAGCCGAAGTGCATGTTCATGCCGGGGCTCCAGGCACGGTAGTCATCGGCCACGGCGTTGTAGTAGGACCGGATATCCGCCAGCCTTGCTTCCTGGCCCTTGCCCTTTGGCATATCGGCGCGGCGCGCAACAGGTGTTGTGGTGAGCATTCTTCTTCTCCTTCTGTGCTGCTTCGACCCGTGAATACTTTCGACTTTTTTTAGCGTGCGTCTACAGCCGCAGGTACGGCCGGCGCGGCGCTGCCGGCAGCCGACACATGGGCGGCCAGCTCCTGCGCGGCTATCCACTGCCGGACCTGCGTCCAGACATTGCGCGCGATGATGGCGACGGTGACAAACACCCCGGCCATTACCAGCCAGAGCGATCGCCGCACCGCGTCAATGACGTCGTTCCTGTCATTGAATTCACCAAAGGTCAGCATCAGCAACAGCGTGCCGGACACCGCCAGCAGGTAGGCGCAGCGTATCCAGAACTCGGCCCCGCCGTCGGCGTCGCACAGCATGCGCAGCACCTTGTAGAGGATGGGCTTGAGGTAAGTGATCGCAACGACCGGGCCGACCAGCGCGATCAGCAGGGAGACAAAAAACAGGTTGGCACTCATGATGATTTCCTTTCGTTTGCTCGGATGGTTGGGTGAGTGGTGATGGAACGGCTTAGCGTGAGCAGCTTTCGGCGTCGCAGCGCGCCAGGACCGAGCGCTCGGCCGCGCGCCGCACCGCGCCTTCAAACAGCAGGCGCACAAAGCCGCGCGGGATGCGGTGGCGGTTGCGTGCCAGCACCGGGTAGCCCCATTCGGCCAGCGGGCGCAGCACGGGCATGCGCATGGCAGAGCTGACCCAGCCCAGGCCGACGGCTTCGTAAGCCAGCCGGAACACCTCGACGCCCTTGAGCACGCGGCCGTCCGCAGTGCGTGCATGGATGAGGTCCAGCAGGTCTTGCATCGTGGCGCCGGCGGGCACGTCGGTGAAGTCGGGGGCCGAGACATCGGCAAAGCGCAGATGCCCTTGGGTGTCACGCAGCATGAGGTTGCTCATTTCTGCATTGCAGAGCGGGCAGGCGGATTCGTAGAACAGGGTCAGCGGATAAATCGTGGGATCCAGCCCGGCCTTGAAGCTGTCGTAACGGGTGTTGCCCAGGTCGGGAACACTGCAGGTGGTTATGCGGGCGCCTGTCATATTTCTCTCCTTTAGAAATTTCAGTACAAACAGAAATCAATAGTCAAAAAAAGGGCCAAAGCTGGCCGGGTTTTTCAATCAAAAAGTAGGCGGCAAAAGTTCAGAAGGATCCATGAGTTTCGCGTCGCTGTCGCCCCGCACGAATTTCTGCACGCTGGCGCCCATGCGCAGCACTTTCTCCAGCGTGGTGGGTGACAGCCGCAGCATCTCGTCGGCCCACAAGCCCAGGGATTCCATCAGGCGCAGCGTTTCCCGTACCCGGTCCTGGGCATCGGCGGACTCGGCCTCAAAGCCGTCTTCCTTCACCAGCTCGCGCAGCATGCGCACGGTCGGGTCGAACTCGCGCTCCTTGCGCTCGCGCACCACGGTGCGAAAGAGTTCCCAGACGTCGAGCGAGGTTTCGTAATAGTCGCGCCTGTCGCCCAATACATGGGTGGCACGGATCAGGTTCCAGTTGAGCAGTTCCTTGAGGCTGGTGCTGACATTGGAGCGCGCTACCTCCAGCGTATCGGCGATGTCTTCGGCATGCAGCGGGCGGCCGTGGAAGAAAAGCAGGGCGTGGATTTGTGAAACGGTGCGGTTCACGCCCCAGGCTGTGCCCATTTCTCCCCAGTGGACGACGAATTTGCGGGCGACGGGGCTGAGTTCCATAGCCCTGAATATACGCTGTCTGAAATTTCTGTCAAGACAGAAATAAAAGATTCCGAAAAGAAACAACAGCAAAGGCCCAAGCCCGAAAATACGGCGTATGACAGACATCAAGACCTACGGCATGTCCGAGCGGGCCGACCATCTCGACTTCGACATCCGGTCCCAGCTGGTGCGGCCGCCGCTGGTGCGCCCGCACCGGCATGAGTATTTCCAGGTCCAGATCAGCCTGCAGGGCGACACCGAACAGAACGTGGCCGGCACGGTACGGCCTTTCCGGCGTGGCTATCTGAGTTTTATCCTGCCTTACCGTGTGCATGTGATCCCGCATCCCGAGGGTTCGCGCTACGTCATCATCAATATGTCGCAGCAGTTCCTGCGCCCCGGCCTCGATGTGGATCCGCTGGACCTGGAAGACGTGCCCTTGAGCCGCGCGCCTGAACTCGCGCCCTTCCTGTTCCAGGAATACGCTGACTTCTATTTTTCCGAAGATGAGTTTCCGGAGATCGAAGTACTGCTGGAAAAACTCGCGTTGGAAAACGCGCATCGCCGTTTCGGCTCCATCGAGATGATCCGCGGCCTGATGCTGCAGCTGATAGGTTTGGTCTGCCGCAAGTACGAAGCCGACCTGCTGCGTTTTTCGGCCAGCCAGGCGCAGCAGGGCAGTCGGCGTGCCAGCCTGCAGCGCGCGGTGCGCTACATCCGCGAGCACCTGGCCGGCGAGGTCACGCTGGCCGACGCGGCAGCGGCCGCTTTCCTCTCGCCCAACTACCTTGCGCATCTGCTGAAGAAAGAAACCGGCAAGACTTTCACCGACCTGGTGACCGAACGGCGCCTGGAGTTTGCGCAGGAACAACTGGCGCACAGCAGCCAGCGCATCGCCAGCATCGCCCATGCCTCGGGCTTTGCCGATGAGGCCTACTTCGCGCGGCGCTTCAGGCAGCGTTTTGGCCAGACGCCCAAGGCTTTTCGCGACTCTGTACGCGCCAAAATTTCCGGTTCAACCTGAAGCCGTTGCTGCTGCAGCGCAGCAGCGTTGCATTGAATCGTCCGGTTAATGCGTAATTGCGTCTGCCTGCGCCGGGCGTGTTCGCCATAAGCTCGACAGTTGGAGAAAAACACGGACAACAAGCTCCAGCTTCACCCGGCTTTTTATCAATCCCAGGAGACACACATGACAACACCAGACATGAGCAAACGCGGAATTCTGCAAACAGGCGCCCTGATGGCGACAGGCGCCGTCGTCGGCTGCGCCACGCCGGGCACGGCGGCAAATGCGCCGGCCACGCCTTTCACGGTGGCTGAGACCTACATCCCCATCGCGGGCAGCGCCGAAATGTTTCCGGTGCGCCGCATTTACTGCATAGGTCGCAACTACGCAGCACATGCAATCGAGATGGGTTCGGATCCGAGCCGTGAACCGCCGTTCTTCTTCCAGAAGCCGACGGACGCCATTCAGGTGGTGCCGCCCGGCAAGGTTGCAGACCACCCGTACCCCACACTGACCAAAAACTACCACTACGAAGTCGAACTCGTGGCGGCGCTGGCCAAAGGTGGGCGCAACATCCCGATGAGCGAGGCGCTGGATCGTGTTTACGGTTACGCGCTGGGCCTGGACATGACGCGCCGCGACCTGCAGCGCGGCATGGGCGACCAGAAAAAGCCCTGGGAAATCGGCAAGAGCTTTGACATGTCGGCTCCCATCGGTCCCATCCACAAGGTTGCGCAGACCGGCCACTACACCAAGGGCGCAATCTGGCTCAAGGTCAACGGCCAGGTCAAGCAGCAGGCCACGCTGAACCACATGATCTGGTCGGTGGCCGAGCAGATCTCCAAACTGTCCGAAGCGTTTGAGCTCTTTCCCGGCGACATCATTTACTCGGGCACGCCTGAAAACGTCGGCCCGGTGGTCAAGGGCGACGTCATCGAATGCCATATTGACGGTTTGCCAGAGTTGAGCGTCAAGATCGTTTGAGTTTGGGTGCGGGGCGGGGCGGGGCGGGGCGGTGGGCAAGGGAAAACACCAGCGTCATTGCCTTGCGGTGGCAAGAACTTCCGGGGCCGCATAGACTCCGACTGTTTGCCTTTTGAGAACCTCCCACAATCTACTGAGGAACCGCCATGCTTGAACACGACCAGAAGAAAGACTTCGACGCCCTGCTGCCCGGGCGGTCCACCGAAGCCGGCGCCAGTCGCCGCACCGCGCTCAAAACGGCCCTGGGGGTCGGGTACGCRGCCACCGCCATGCCCATCATGGCGCAGACAGCCATCAAAACTTCTTCAGAAGGCCTGAAGACCGGCGAAACCACCTATGAAGTCAATGGCTTCAAGGTGCCCGCTTTCTTTGCGGCGCCCGCCGGCAAGACCAACCTGCCGGTGGTGCTGGTGATCCAGGAAATTTTTGGCGTGCACGAATACATCGCCGACACGGCCCGGCGCTTTGCCAAAGCCGGCTATCTGGCGATTGCCCCAGAGCTCTATGCGCGCCAGGGTGACCCGAGCAAATACAACGAAATGGCCAAGCTCATGGCCGAAGTGGTGTCCAAGGTGCCTGACGAACAGGTCATGGCCGACCTGGACGGCGCCGTGAAGTGGGCAGCCGCTAACGGTGGCAATGCGAAAAAGGTGGGCATCACCGGTTTTTGCTGGGGCGGCCGCATCACCTGGCTGTATGCCGAGCAAAGCAAGAACGTGAAGGCCGGTGTGGCCTGGTATGGCCGCCTGGTCGGCCAGCCATCAGCGCTGACGCCCAAGCACCCGCTGGACCTGGCCGCCAACCTCAAGGCGCCGGTGCTGGGCCTGTACGGCGGGCAAGACGGCGGCATCCCGCTGACCACCGTCAACCAGATGAAAGACGCACTGACTGAAGCCGGCGCCAAGGGCAACAAGGCGRCAGCCGCCTCTGAGTTTGTGGTCTACCCGCAAGCGCCCCACGCCTTCCATGCCGACTATCGCCCGAGCTACCGCAAGGATGCGGCAGATGACGGATTCAAGCGTGCCCTGGAATGGTTTAAATCCCACGGCGTGGGTTAAAGCACCCCCGTCCAGGCTCACTGCGTGTAGCCTGTTCCCCCAAAAGTGATGCACCCCTGTCCAAGCTCACTACATGTAGCTTGTTCCCCCCTCGAGGGGGCGGCGCCAGCGGCCCGGCRAAGCCGGTTCCGCGGCCCCTGCTGGTGAAATACCCCRCRCTGATTRCGCSCTGAACTCTTCAWGCCAGCATGAGGCGCGGGACTGGCTTTGCCAGACCGCAGGCGGGCGGCCCCCGAGGGGCTGGAGCCCGCGGCTCCAAGCCTGCC
>NZ_JBFUCA010000043.1:0-15004 GCF_056405475.1 Polaromonas sp. P1_G4 | reverse complement strand
AACTCTGCGGAGGGTGCCGAATAGTAAAGCGCGGCCAGCAAGCCATAGACTTCGGCCCGCGCGGTTTCTTCGTCCAGGGTAGAGGCGGTAAGTTGGGCTTGCGTCATGGTGGCGTCTGGTTCTTTGGGCTCACCGGATGTCGGTGATCTTGAGCTCGTTGTCGGCGGAATAAATGTCGATGACGCGGCAGTCACTGC
This sequence comes from Polaromonas sp. P1_G4, assembly GCF_056405475.1. NCBI lineage: Bacteria > Pseudomonadati > Pseudomonadota > Betaproteobacteria > Burkholderiales > Comamonadaceae > Polaromonas > Polaromonas sp. P1_G4. The sequence goes on along the minus strand of NZ_JBFUCA010000043.1, from coordinate 14,807 downwards.
ACATCTTGAGGCGGTCGGCGGCCGCACCCTGGAACATCGCGTGCCCCGCGAGCTTGCCGAGCATGGACTCGATGGCCTTGAGCGTGCCGAAGGGTTTGCTGCAGCGTATGCACTGGTAGGGCTGGCTCTCGTTGAGCACGCGCGCCTCTTTGCGTAGCGGTGTGAGCAACAGGCGCGGCTGCAGCGTGATGGCATCCTCAGGGCATGTGGTGGCGCACAGGCCGCACTGCACGCAGTTTTTTTCGATGAACTTGAGCTGGGGGCGGTCCGGGTTGTCTTGCAGTGCGCTGGCGGGGCAGGCGCTCACGCAGCTCAGGCACAGCGTGCAGGTGTCGGCGTTGACGGTCAGGCTGCCGAAGGGCGAGCCTTTGGCGGGCAGCGCGATCGCCTCGGGCAAGGCGGCGGGCGCCTGGCCCATGAGGTGGTCCAGCGCCATGTCGAGCGTGCTGCGCTTTTCCTGCGCCACAGCAAAACGCGCCGCAGGGGCGGGCACTGTGGGACGGCCTCGCGCCAGCGCCTGAAGGCTGGCATCGAGCCCGGCCACGGCGTCAGCGCCTTCGCCGGCGTGCATCAGATGAAAGTGAACGCCCGCATAGCCCAGGCCATTGAGCAGAGTTTGCGCGACCCGCATTTGATCCGCCAGGCCTTCGAGGTAAGCAGGCGCCTCTTCGCGCGTCACCAGCACGGCGACCTGGGACGCACCAAAGGCAATGGCGCTGAGCCACAAATCCAGGCCCACGCTGGCCGTGTGCCACAACGCCTGCGGGATCACATTGGCCGGAACGCCCCGCACGGTTTTTTGCAGCCGCGCAGTGCGGCCCAGAGCCTCGACCGCCTGCTGGCCGCTGTCCTGGCTGTGAAACAGCAGCACCGGTTGCGTGCCGCCGGCTTTGGCATATGCCGACAGCAGGGTCTTGATGCGCACGCCCTGCTCACTGGCACGCGGGTAGGCGTAAGTGAGCGCCCCCGTCGGGCACACGGTGGTGCAGGCGCCGCAGCCCACGCAGAGATTGGGGTTGACGACGATCTGCTGCCTGCTTTTCTCGCTGCTAACGGCACCTGCCGAGCAAATGTCGATGCAGGCATTGCAGCCCACGGTTTCATTGCGGCTGTGGGCGCAGAGCTTTTGCTTGTAGGCGAAGAATTTGGGCTTTTCAAACTCGCCGACCATGTCGCGCAGCTTGACCACCGTGGCCAGCAGGCCGGGTGAGGCCAGGCCGGCGGATACATTCAGGGCAAAGTAGCCTTGGGGTGGCGCGTGCAGCGCGACCAGGGGTTTAGCAGCAAGGTCGAGCACCAGGTCAAACGCTTCCGCGAGTGTTTGCGATGCGCGGTTGAAGTCAATGGCACCGGCCACCTTGCATACGGCTACGCAATCACGGTGGGATGTGCATTTGGCTGCATCGACCTGGTAGCTCAGGTCGATGGCGCCTTCGGGGCACACGGCGACGCAGGCATTGCATCGTGTGCAAAGGTCCAGGTCGATAGCGTTGGTCTTGTCCCAGCTGGCCTCAAACGCACCCAGCCAGCCTTTGAGCGCGAGCCGCTCACCGCTGATCACAGGATATTTGCGTTCTTGCGAGGGAAACCCGGCCTGCGCCTGGGACGAAACGCCCTGGGCGAAGATGGTCACGTCCAGCGTGTCGGCCACAAGCGCCGCCACCTGCTCTGCCTGGTCGAGTGCGCCCACGATGAGCAGGCGCCCGGCGCTTTTGTAGGTGACGGTGGACACCGGTTCGGCGTCCGGCAGGTGGGCCGCGGCCAGCAGGGCCGCGATTTTCGGCGTGGCGCCGGCGGCGTCTTTGCTCCAGCCGCCGGTCTCGCGGATATTGACGAACTTCACCACCGAGGTGACGCCCTGGGTCTGCTCGCCCACTTCGGCAAACAGCCGCTTCTCCTGGGTGCAGGCTACGACAACATCGTCGCCGGACTGCGCGGCCTTCTGGAAGGCGCCCACCTCGCGGCGGCACAGCGCCGAATGCAGCGTCAGGGTCTCGTTAAGTGCCGTGCCCAGCGCCTGTGGCTGGAGCGGCATGGTCTGGTTGCAGTCGCAAATCAGTGTGGGCATGGTCTTCTTGGCTGGCACCGGCCGGGTCGGGCTGGGATTGGCTGGTTGATAAAGCGCCTGGCGTTTGCGAGGGGGCTATGTCCGGATTTTCATAGGACTGTGCCACGGTTTCGCCCGTGGGGTTATTGGCGCTTTCCCGTGGCAGGTTGACGGGGTCGTCTTGCGGGCCGGCAGCCTTCGCTTGGTCTTCGCCTGCCGCGTCCTCTGCGCTGCTTTTGTTTTTCTCTTTCTCCTTGTCCTCATCGTCATCAAAGAGATTGAGAAACTTCGCACTCGTCATCTGCCGCAGCATGCCCTCGGGGATGGGGTCGGACTTGGAGTAGTCATCGATGTAGATGTCCAGGCCGTCCATCACATTGAAATGCGGGTCGGCAAAGAGCTGCTTCATCGCCGCGTTGCGCACGTCGGGCGTCACATCGCCGGCCATAAAAGGCTTGAAGTCGGAATCTTTGGTGAGCAGCCTGGCGTCGGCCAGCGTGAGCGCTTTCTTTTCCGGCGGATTTTCCGGTGATTTTTGCGCCGGTTCCTGGGGTGTCTGGACTTGCAGGGCGGGCGCGTTGGCATCCGTTGCCGGTGGTGCAGCCACAACCGGTTCTTCCAGTGGTTTGCCCATCACAGCGTCGGCCTTGCGGCGGGACCATCGCCCCAAAAAGCCCTTCGGTTCGTCAGCCATGCTGGCCTCCGCCGGCTTTCTTTTCCGTGCTGACCCGCGCCGGATTACCGAAGCGGTCCGTCAGCGGCTTAAAGCTCTGCGGGCGCTGCCGGCGCTTGGCCTCCAGCACGTAATGCTGGTCCACAAACTGCTGCAGCCACTGCACGACCTGCGGCGGCGCGGGCACCTGCTCCACCGTTTCCTGCGCATCCAGCCACCGCCCGGCATCGTGGTAACTCAAGGTGACGATCTGCGGAATCGCGATGGGTTCATCGGCCAGCAGGGCCTCTTCTTCCATGCGCCAGACCACCCAGAAGCAGGGCTGCCCGGTGCTGGCATTGAGGTAGTAGCCTTCGGCGTCGTCGGTGAAAAGCTCGACCTTGAAGCCGGGGTGCAGCCAGCGCTCTTCGCGCTCGTCTTTCAGCAAGAGGCGCGGCGCGGCGCCAAAGGCGTCTTCGTGGGGGACGATGTCGGCCAGTTCCCAGCGCCAGGGCTGCCAGCGGTTGTCGATGCGCTCGCGGCGCATGACAACGGCGACCGCGGTGCACGGGCGGTGCAGCATGGCATCTGTTTCAGGGGACTGCAGCAGGAAATCCGACATGCCCGCAGTGTACGGCGGGCAAATAAGGCGCTTGTAATAACCTCAATAACCTTCTAAATCAGTAGGGAGCGGTGCTCCAGCGCGGCACGGCGCACCACGTCGCTGATCCCTTCGCCGCCATGGCTCTCGATCAGCTCCAGCAGCGCCTTGCGCATCCGCGGGTCCCAGAATTTCTTGAGGTGCATGGCCAGTTCCTGCAGGGCTTCCGTGCGGTCAGGCATGGTTTCAAAGAATGCGCCGATCTGGTTGACCATGCGGATCAGGTTGTCGTTGTTCACAGGATGTACTCCAGGTTGACACGCTCCTTGTGGCTGTACACGGAAAGATCCTCCCCGCGCACAAAACCCAGAAGCGCCACGCCGGCGGTTTGCGCCACATCAATCGCCAGACCCGTCACGCCCGACACGGCCGCCAGCAACGTCACGCCGGCCATGGCTGTTTTGTGCACCATCTCGTAGCTGGCGCGGCTGGTGACGACGATAAAACCCGCATCGGCCCCTACGCCGTTCATGCGGCGGCGCTGCAGCGCGCCAATCAGCTTGTCCAGCGCGTTGTGCCTGCCGACGTCTTCGCGCAGCACCACGATATCGCCTTCGGCATTGCACCAGGCGGCCGCGTGGGTGGCACCGGTGGCGCTGAGCAGCAATTGCTGCTCGCGCAGGTTGATCAGGGCGCGGGTGATGGCGCCCGCTTCAAACTCCCCGCCGCCCTGCACGCGCGGCGGCAGGCGCACCGCATGCTCGAGGCTTTCCGTACCGCACAGGCCGCAGCCGGTGCGGCCGGTCATGCTGCGGCGACGGTCTTTCAAACGCGCAAAGCACGATGCCGCAATGGTCAGGTGCAGCGTCTCCCCTTGCTCACTGCTGGTCTGTTCAATGTCGTGAATCTGCGTGTAGTCGTCCACGATGCCTTCGGTGACGGAAAAGCCGAAGGCAAAGTCTTCGAGGTCGGAGGGGCTGGCCAGCATCACGGCGTGCGAGATGCCGTTGTACTCCAGCGCCACAGGCACCTCTTCGGCTACCCAGTCCGACCGGTCAAACGGGCGATGTGCCCGCACCCCCGTCACAGGGGCTTCACGGCAACCTTCAACCACCTGCATGAGCTGCCTCCGCTGCACCGGCAAGCGGACCGCCCGCCGGTTGTGACGCCGCATCCAGCAACTGCAGTTGCTGCTTGTTGAAGCGCGAGTAGGATTTTTGCCATTCCGACGGCTGCGCCACCGGCATAACCTGCACCGCAGTGACCTTGTATTCCGGGCAGTTGGTGGCCCAGTCGGAGCTGTCGGTGGTGATGACGTTGGCGCCCGATTCGGGGAAGTGGAAGGTGGTGTAGACCACGCCCGGCTGCATGCGTTCGGTGATCACTGCACGCAATACCGTTTGCCCGGCACGGCTTTCAATGCCCACCCAGTCGTCAGGCTTGATGCCCCGGTCTTCCGCGTCGTGCGGATGAATCTCCAGCCGGTCTTCGCTGTGCCACTGGTTGTTGTCGGTGCGGCGCGTCTGGGCGCCGACGTTGTACTGCGACAGGATGCGGCCGGTGGTGAGCAGCAGCGGGAATTTGCGCGTGACCTTTTCATCCGTGGCGACGTACTGCGTGATGATGAAGCGGCCTTTGCCGCGCACAAACTTGTCCTTATGCATGAACTCGGTGCCGAGCTCTGCCGTGTCTTCGTTGCAAGGCCACTGCACGCTGCCGTGCTTTTCGATCTTGGCAAAGGTCACGCCGCGAAAAGTCGGCGTCAGCGCCGCGATCTCGGCCATGATGTCGCGCGGATGCACGTACTTCATCGGATAGCCCAGCGCATTGGACAGCTTGACGGTGACTTCCCAGTCGGCCAGCCCCGCCTTGGGCGGCATGACCTTGCGCACGCGCGAGATGCGCCGCTCGGCATTGGTGAAGGTGCCGTCTTTTTCCAGGAAGGAAGAACCAGGCAAAAACACATGCGCGTACTTGGCGGTTTCGTTCAGGAAGATGTCCTGCACCACGATGCATTCCATCGAGGTGAGGGCCTTGGCCACGTGCTGGGTGTCGGGGTCGGACTGCACGATGTCTTCGCCCTGGCAATACAGGCCCAGGAAGCTGCCGGCCACGGCCGCGTCAAACATGTTCGGGATGCGCAGGCCGGGCTCTTCGTTCAGCGTCACGCCCCAGGCTGTTTCGAATTCGGCGCGCACCGTGCTGTCGGACACATGGCGGTAGCCCGGCAGTTCATGCGGGAAAGAACCCATGTCGCAGGCGCCCTGCACATTGTTCTGGCCGCGCAGCGGGTTCACACCCACACCTTCGCGGCCCACATTGCCGGTGGCCATGGCCAGGTTGGCAATGCCCATGACCATGGTCGATCCCTGTGCGTGCTCCGTCACGCCCAGGCCGTAGTAAATGGCAGCATTGCCGCCTGTGGCGTAGAGGCGGGCGGCTGCGCGAACGTCTGCCGCGGGCACGCCGGTGACGGCTTCCATGGCTTCAGGAGAATTGTCGGGGCGGGCCACAAACTCGCGCCATTCGCGGAATGACTTTTCGTCGCAGCGCTCGGCAATATAGTCGCCGGCCAGCAGGCCTTCCGTCACCACCACATGGGCCAGCGACGAGATCATGGCCACGTTGGTGCCGGGTCGCAACTGCAGGTGAAACTCAGCCTCCACGTGCGGGGAACGCACGATGTCGATCTGGCGCGGATCCACCACGATCAGCCGTGCGCCTTCTCGCAGGCGCTTTTTCATGCGCGAGGCAAACACCGGGTGGCCGTCGGTCGGGTTGGCGCCGATGATCAGGATCACGTCGGCCTTTTCAACCGACTTGAAGGTCTGTGTGCCGGCGGAGGTGCCATAGGTCTGGCTCAGTCCGTAACCGGTGGGCGAGTGGCAGACGCGGGCGCAGGTGTCGACATTGTTGTTGCCGAAAGCGGCGCGCACCAGCTTTTGCACCAGGTAGGTTTCTTCGTTGGTGCAGCGCGACGAGGTGATGCCGCCAATCGAATCCTTGCCGTGCTCGGCCTGGATGCGGCGGAACTCGCTCGCGGCGTAGTTGATGGCCTCGTCCCAGCTCACTTCCTGCCACGGGTCGCTGATGTTTTTGCGGATCATGGGCTTGGTGATGCGGTCCTTGTGGGTGGCGTAGCCCCAGGCAAAACGGCCCTTGACGCAGGCGTGGCCTTCGTTGGCTTTGCCGTCTTTCCACGGCACCATGCGCACCACTTCATTGCCCTTCATCTCGGCCTTGAAGGCACAACCCACGCCGCAGTAAGCGCAGGTGGTGATCTTGTTGTGCTCGGGCTGGCCCAGCATGATGACGGTTTTTTCTTGCAGCGTGGCGGTGGGGCAGGCCTCGACGCAGGCGCCGCAGCTCACGCATTCGGATTCCATGAAGGGCTGGTCTTGTCCCGKCGACACGCGCGACTCAAAGCCGCGGCCGCTGATGGTCAGTGCAAACGTACCCTGGGTTTCTTCGCAGGCGCGCACGCAACGGTTGCACACAATGCATTTGGAGGCGTCGTAGCTGAAGTAGGGGTTGGAATTGTCGATTGCCGGCTTGCTCTCGTTGCGGAAATGGTTGGCGCCCTCCATGCCGTAACGTACTTCGCGCAGCCCGGTCACGCCGGCCATGTCCTGCAGCTCACAGTTGCCGTTGGCCGAACAGGTCAGGCAGTCCAAGGGGTGATCAGAGATGTAGAGCTCCATCACGCCCTTGCGCAGCTCTTGCAGGCGCGGCGACTGGGTACGCACCTTCATGCCGGCTTCTGCCGGTGTGGTGCAAGAGGCCGGAAAGCCCTTGCGTCCATCAATTTCAACCATGCACAAGCGGCAGGAGCCAAAAGGCTCCAGACTGTCGGTGGCGCACAGCTTGGGCACCTGGATGCCTGCATCGACCGCGGCGCGCATGAGCGAAGTGCCTGCGGGAACCGTGACGCTTTCGCCGTCGATCTCCAGCGTGACTTCCTGGGTGGACTCGCGTTTGGGGGTGCCGTAATCGGTTTCTTTGAGGTGTTCGAGCATGGGGGTCTCCTGTGCGTCTTGTTGGGGTGCTGCCGTTGCTGTCGGTTCAGGCGGCTTTGCGATCCGGCACGGTCATGCCGAAGTCCTGCGGGTAATGGTCGAGTGCCGAAAGCACCGGGAAAGGCGTCATGCCGCCCATGGCGCACAGCGAGCCGTGAACCATGGTGTCGCACAGATCGCGCAGCAGCTTGATTTGCTGCGGACGCTGCTCCCCTGGGCCGTTGGCGATGCGGTCTATCACTTCCACGCCGCGGGTGGAGCCGATGCGGCAGGGTGTGCATTTGCCGCAGGACTCAATCGCGCAAAACTCCATCGCGTAGCGCGCCAGGCTGGCCATGTCGGCCGTGTCGTCGTGCACCACGATGCCGCCATGGCCCACCACTGCGCCCACGGCCGCATAGGCTTCGTAGTCAAGCGGCGTGTCCCATTGCGATTCAGGCACATAGGCGCCCAGCGGGCCGCCGACCTGCACCGCCTTGATGGGCCGGCCTGAGGCCGAACCGCCACCGTAGTCGTACATCAGCTCGCGCAAGGTCACGCCGAAGGCTTTTTCGACCAGCCCGCCGAATCTGATGTTGCCGGCCAGCTGGATGGGCAGGGTGCCCCTGGAGCGGCCCACACCATAGTCTTTGTAAAACGTGGCGCCGCGCGACAGGATGATGGGCACCGAAGCAAAGGTAATGACGTTGTTGATCACGCTCGGCTTGCCGAACAGGCCCTGGATGGCAGGAATCGGCGGCTTGGCACGCACGATGCCGCGTTTGCCTTCCAGGCTTTCCAGCATGGCGGTTTCTTCGCCGCAGACATACGCGCCCGCAGCCTTGCGCACATGCAGGTGAAAGCTGTGGCCCGAGCCGAGGATGTTGTCGCCCAGAAAGCCGCCCGCCTCGGCGATGGTGATGGCCTCGCGCATGGTCRCCACCGCGTGGGGATATTCAGAGCGGATGTAGACATAACCCTGCGTGGCGCCGGTGGCCACCGCGGCAATCGTCATGCCTTCGATCAACATGAAGGGGTCACCCTCCATGGTCATGCGGTCGGAGTAGGTGCCCGAGTCACCCTCGTCGGCGTTGCAAACCACGTACTTTTGCGTGGCTTTGAGGCCCGCGACGGTTTTCCATTTGATGCCGGCCGGGAATGCCGCGCCGCCGCGTCCGCGCAGGCCGGCGTCCAGCACCTGCTGCACGATCTCTGTGGCGGGAAGCCCCAGGGCATGGCGCAAGCCGGCATAGCCTTCGTGCGCCTGGTAGTCGGCCAGCGACTGCGGGTCCGTCACGCCCATGCGTGCGAAAGTCAGGCGCTCCTGCCTTTTCAGGTACGGAATCTCTTCGGTCAGGCCCAGCTGCAACACATGCATGCCGCCCAACTGAAAGCCAGCGTCAAAAAGGCCGGCCACGTCCTCAACCTCCACGGGCCCGTAGGCGATGCGGCCTGCACCGGTCTGCACCTCGACCATGGGCTCCAGCCAGAACAGGCCGCGGGAGCCATTGCGCACCAGCTCAATGCCGACACCGCGTTTTGCAGCCTCGGCAGAGATAGCTGCAGCCACCTCATCAGCACCCGCAGCCAGTGCGGCGGAGTCGCGGGGCACGTAAATCTTGATGCTCATGCGGCGCTCCCTGCTTGCGCCACCAGGCGATCGAACTTTTCAATCCCGACGCGAGCATGGACCTTGTCGTCCAGCGTCATCGCGGGGGACTGCGCGCACAAGCCGAGGCAATACACCGGCTCAACCGTGAAGGCGCCATCTTGGGTGGGCCCATGGCCGTCGCTGCCCAGGTGGGAGCAGGCATGCGACCAGAGGGCGTCTGAGCCCATGGCTTTACAGCTCTCGGCGCGGCAGATCTGCACCACATGGCGGCCGGGCGGTTCGGAGCGGAAGTAGTGGTAGTACGTCACCACGCCATGAACCTCAGCCCTGGACAGGTTCAGGGCATCGGCGATGGGTGGAACAGCGTCAGGCGGGATGTAGCCGAGCGCATCCTGAATGCCGTGCAGTATCGGCATCAAGGCGCCGGGCATGTGCTTGGTCGACGCAATGACGCGTTCGACGGCCTGGCTTGCAACTTCATTCATCGTGTGGGACCCCTATCTCTGTCTATGCACAAAGTATGTGCAAGGGACAGGGGCTACGTCCAATTGAATCGGGACACTGCCCTATTCACGGATTGAATGTATGCAAACGCTTGCCTAGGTTGGCTTGTTTCCCATGCTCTCTGGGTGTGCGCTGTAGTCAGCCGCGTGGCGCAGCCAGGCGGGCTCGGCTGCCAGAGCCATGGCCGCCTCCAGCGTGCGGGAGGGCCGGTCGCTGGCCTGCATCATGAAGCCGACAGGCGTCTCCACATCCGGCGTCAGGGGCAGGGCTTCGAGTTCGCGGTAACCCTGAACGGCGCACACCAGCGCGCCTGCCAGCACGCTGCAAACCTCGCCAACGACGACGGTCAGGGCCAGCGTCAGCATGGAATTGGTTTCCATCACGGGCTTGACGGTGACTCCCGCAGCGGCAAACGCGGCATCCACCCGGGTGCGGCTGTGCATGTCGGGTGTCAGCAGGCACAGCGGCAACTTCGCGGCATCGGCCCAGGTCATGGGCGAGCCGAAGCGTAATACATCCGGGCTGGGTTTGGCAGCACGGCGCACCAGGAAATAGCGCTCGATGTACTGCGGCAAGGTGGTCAGCCGCGTATTGCGCGCGCTCAGACGCTCGGTGTAGCCCAGCGCCATGTCCAGCGACAGGTTTTCCAGCCGGGTTTCGATGTCGTGTGAATTGAGGGACAGCACCACCGGTGTGATGCCCGGATGCCGGACGTGCAGCATGGCGGCAAAACGCGCGGCGATGGAGACCGCCGTGGGAACGACGCCAATCGTCAAATGCCCGCGTGGGCTGTCCACTGAGCTGTCGAGCTGTTGCTTGAGGATTTCGCGCTCATGCAGCATGCGCCGGGCGCTGGCGAGGACGCGTTCACCCTCCTCTGTGAACCCAACAAACGCACGCCCGCGGACCACGATGGCAGCGCCGAACTCGTCTTCCAGCGCGCGCAGGGCGTTGGACAAGGCGGGCTGCGTGATGTTGCAGGCCTGCGCCGCGCGGCCGAAGTGCTTGTGCTCGTCAAGCGCGGCCAGGTAACGCAGGGAGGCCAGCAGGTTCATGGCAAGAACGCCTTAAGTGTTCTTGGAGATCGTGATGGTCGGAAACTTGGCGGAGAAATCCTTAGCCTTCGCGGCCACGGTAATGGCCATCTTGCGCGCCACGGCCTTGTAGATGCCGGCGACCTCGCCGTCGGGATCGGCCACCACGGTGGGACGGCCGTTGTCGGCCTGCAGGCGGATCTGGATGTCCAGCGGCAAGGCGCCCAGGTAGTCCATCTTGTAGTCGGCCGCCATTTTCTTGCCGCCGCCTTCGCCAAAGATATGCTCGGCATGGCCGCAGTTGCTGCAGATGTGCACCGCCATGTTTTCGACGATGCCCAGGATGGGCACGCCGACTTTCTCAAACATCTTGATGCCCTTCTTGGCGTCCAGCAGCGCGATGTCTTGCGGCGTGGTGACGATGACGGCGCCCGTCATGGGCACCCGCTGCGAGAGCGTGAGCTGGATGTCACCGGTGCCGGGCGGCATGTCGACGATCAAATAGTCCAGGTCTTTCCAGTTGGTCTGGCGCAGCAGCTGCTCCAGCGCCTGGGTGGCCATGGGGCCGCGCCAGATCATGGCTTCGTCCTGCGCGACCAGGAAGCCGATGGACATGACCTGGATGCCGTAGTTCTCCATCGGCTCCATGTTCTTGCCGTCCACGCTTTCGGGCCGGCCTTCGATGCCCATCATCATGGGCTGGCTGGGGCCGTAGATGTCGGCGTCGAGCAGGCCGACGGTGGCGCCTTCAGCCGCCAGGGCCAGGGCCAGGTTGACGGCGGTGGTGCTTTTTCCGACGCCGCCCTTGCCCGAGGCCACGGCGATGATGTTCTTGACGTTGGGCAGCAGCTGCACGCCGCGCTGCACGCTGTGGCTGGCGATCTTGACCGTGACGTTGACGGAGACATTGCCGACGCCCGGCACCCCCTTGACGGCGGCGATCAGGCTTTTGCGCAGGCCGGCGATCTGGCTTTTGGCGGGGTAGCCCAGCTCGACATCAAACGAAACGTCGCTGCCGCTGAGCTGCAGGTTTTTCAGGGCCTTGGTGCTGACGAAATCTTTGCCCGTATTCGGGTCCAGCACGGTTTGCACGGCGTTCAAGACGGCCTGTTGGTCCAGGGACATGGGGAAATACTCCGTTGAAACTCGTTGAATCTGGGGGCGGCGGTTGGCATGAAGTCTAACGCCGCGCCGCCAGCCCTGGGGTCATGGGGACTTGCCGGGGCAGCCCCAAGGCTGGGCGACTTAAAATCGCGGGTTACCTCTCCCCTAGCCAAAAAGCACCCTTATGTCCCAGCGCCGCCTGTTTGTCACCACCGCCCTGCCGTATGCCAATGGCAATTTCCATATCGGCCACATCATGGAATACATCCAGGCCGACATCTGGGTGCGGTTCCAGCGCATGCAGGGCCACGCGGTGAACTTTGTGGGCGCGGACGACGCCCACGGTGCACCCATCATGATCGCGGCTGAAAAAGCCGGCAAGACCCCCCAGCAGTTTGTGGCCGACATCGCGGCGGGCCGCAAGCCCTACCTGGACGGTTTTCACATCAGCTTTGACAACTGGCATTCGACCGACGGCCCGGAAAACCACCAGCTGGCGCAGCAGATCTACCTGGACCTCAAAAAGGCCGGGCTGATTGAGACCAAAACGATTGAGCAGTTCTTTGACCCTGAAAAAAACATGTTCCTGCCGGACCGCTACATCAAGGGCACCTGTCCCAAGTGCGGGACCAAAGACCAGTACGGCGACAACTGCGAAAACTGCGGCGCGGTGTATGCGCCCACGGATTTGATCAACCCGTATTCAGCTTTGTCGGGCGCGACGCCCGTCCTCAAAAGCTCCGATCACTTTTTCTTCAAGCTGTCCGACCAGCGCTGTGTGGACTTTCTGGAGAAATGGACGCAAGACGGCAAGCTGCAGCCCGAAGTCGCCAACAAGGTCAAGGAGTGGTTCAGCGTTCGTACCAACCCCGACGGCACCCAAAGCGAAGGCCTGGGCGACTGGGACATCAGCCGTGACGCGCCCTACTTCGGCATTGAAATCCCGGACGCGCCGKGCAAGTATTTTTATGTCTGGCTGGACGCGCCGGTCGGCTACCTCGCGTCGCTGAAAAATCTGCTCGAAAAACGCGGCGAAAACTACGACGCCTACATGGCGACGCCGGGGYTGGAGCAGTACCACTTCATCGGCAAGGACATCGTCACCTTCCACACGCTGTTCTGGCCGGCGATGCTGCACTTCAGCGGCCGCAAGACGCCTGACAACGTGTTTGTGCACGGGTTCCTCACGGTGAACAACGGCGAGAAGATGAGCAAGAGCCGCGGCACCGGGCTGGACCCGCTCAAGTACCTGAGCCTGGGCATGAACCCCGAATGGCTGCGCTACTACCTGGCCGCCAAGCTCAATGCGAAGAACGAAGACATCGACTTCAATGCTGACGACTTCATGGCGCGGGCCAACAGCGATTTGATTGGCAAATACGTCAACATTGCCAGCCGCGCGGCGGGATTCATTGCCAAACGATTCGACGGGAGAATGGGCCTCATTAAAGGCGATTCCAAGCACTTGCTGGAAACGCTTATTAGCGAAGCTTCGAGCATTGGTGATTTGTATGACACCAGAGAATTTGCAAAAGCCTCTAAAGAAATCATGTTCTTGGCTGATCAAATTAACGCGTATGTGGATGCAAACAAGCCGTGGGACTTGGCGAAACACCCTGATCAACGCGAAAAGTTGCACGAGGTCTGCTCTACCTGCGTCGAAGCATTTCGCCTGCTCACCATTTACCTGAAACCAGTGTTGCCCGCTCTCGCAACAGATGTAGAGGCGTTTCTGCGAATAGAGCCGCTTCAATGGACGGATCAGTTCAAACCACTCCCGCATGGCCACCTGATCGGCGACTACAAGCACCTGWTGCAGCGCGTCGACATCAAACAACTTGAAGCACTGTTTGAGCCTCCAGCCCATGCGGAGTCTGGACAAGCCGCTCCTGATTCAATAGCAGAAGCCACCGTACCCGGCGGCGAGGCCATCGCGCCCGTCATCACCATCGACGACTTCGCCAAAGTCGATCTGCGCATTGCAAAGATCGTCAATTGCGAACCGGTGGAAGGCTCAACCAAACTGCTGCGCCTGACGCTGGATGCCGGCGARGGCCGCATGCGCAATGTGTTCAGCGGTATTGCCTCGGTCTACAAGCCTGAAGACCTGGTCGGCAAACTCACGGTGCTGGTGGCCAACCTGGCGCCGCGCAAGATGAAGTTCGGCATCAGCGAAGGCATGGTGCTGGCCGCCAGCCACGCGGATGAAAAAGCCCAACCCGGTATCTATGTGCTGGAACCCTTGCCGGGCGCTACACCGGGCATGCGCATTCACTGAGTTTGCTGCGCAACGCCGCCTGCGTCAGGCCGGTGCCGAATTCCTGGCATCCGCCGCCCCGGCCGCAAAGCGCAGGCCGGTCCCCGAACGGCTGGAAAGCTCGCCAAGCACAAGGCCCAGCGAGTGCAGCAATTGCGTTGCATCGCCTTCCCTGAAGGGCGCTTCGGCCACCGCGACCTTGAACTGCAGCACAGTGTTGGGCGGCAGGCTGGGGCTGTCGGCCAGTCCGCGGGCAATCAGCCGCTGGCCGATGTCGGTAAGCGCCCCGCGCGTCAGGTGCCCCTGCAGGATCAGCACAAAGTCTCCATCGCGATGACGGGCAACCGTATCACCCTCTTGCGCAACACTTGTGACACAGGCGCCGGCCTGGACTACCGCGCTTTGTGCCGTCTCCATGCCGTAGTCCTGCCGGATATCCAGGGCGTTGCCCAGCCGGATGCGCACCACCGCGCCCGCACCGGGGTCGCGCTGCTGGCGGATCAGCAGCGCGTCCAGCCGCTGCAGCAGCACGCGGTGGTTGCCCAGGCCGGTCAGCGGGTCGACGCGTGTCAGCGCACCGACGCGCGCCTGGTTGTCGCGCTTTTCCCGGCTGCGCAGGTACAGGGCCATCAGCAGGAAAAGGATTTCCAGGGCGGCACCGATTTGCGCGCCGAACTGCGTGGCCGTGCCCAGGGGCATCAGGCCCTGCGTGCGCAGGATGGGGAAGATGGAGCCCACCGTGAGGCACACCATCGCGGCCATGATCCAGATACCCACCGCCGGCCGGCGCCAGGTGTACCAGGCGGAAACAAAAAGGTAGACGGCGATGCTTCCGATGTAGTAAGGCGTGGCCAGGTTGAAAGACGACTTGTTCCCCAGAGCCAGGAAGGCCAGCACGATCGCAAAGCCCAGAACGGTCATGGCCAGCAACCCGCGGGAAAGCCAGGGCACATCGCGGTCAACCACCATCTGGCGCAGCACAAGATGCAGCAATGCGGCAG
>NZ_JBFUCA010000042.1:0-15074 GCF_056405475.1 Polaromonas sp. P1_G4 | reverse complement strand
GAAGCTACGGTCCACCACCGGCAAGGCCTTGATGCGGCGCTCCCTCAGCAGGGCCCAGGCCTCTTCCAGCGGCGTGCCGAATTCCACCGTGACGAGATCGCGCGACATGACGTCAGCGCAGCGGACTTCCGCCAGTTTGCGGTCGTACGCGCGCAGCCGGGTTTCGGCCAGCAAGGTCTTGAGGTCGTCGCGGCTGACGTCCAACACCTGGTTGTAGCGCGCCAGTACGGCGTCCAGATCCGCATCAAGCAACTGGTCTTCTACGGACGGCGCGGGGCCCGGCGGGGCCAATTGCGTGTGGGGATAGGCCCTGCGCGTGGCGTTGTTGTAGGCGACGCCGACCGCCACCAGCAGCACGGAGTTGAGCATCACGGGATAGAAGGCAAACAGCGGGTCGGAAACTCCGCCCAGCACCACCATCAAGGCAGTGGCGCCGCCCGGCGGATGCAGGCAGCGCAACGCCAGCATGAGCGCGATGGCCGTGGCCACGCCCACCGCGGCCGCAAGCGCCGGCGAGCCCAGCAGATGCATGCCATGCACGCCCGCAATGCCGGCAAGYGCCGACAGGGTATTACCGCCCACCACATTCCAGGGCTGCGCCATAGGACTGGCCGGCACGGCATACACCAGCACGGCGCTGGCGCCCAGCGGCGCCACCAGCCAGGGCAGGCCCGGCATCATCCGGTCRGCCAGGTGGCACAGCAGCCCTGTCACAAAAATGCCCAGCAGCGACCCGATGACAATGCGCAGCCGCTCGCGTGAGTTGATGCGGGTGCGTCCCGGCCGGAAGCCTCGCCACCACGCGCGCGTGAAGAATGCGGCGCGCTGCGTCAACCCAGTCACCAGGGCTCAGCCCGATCAGCCGCGGGCGCGTTGATAAAGACCCTGCACCTTGGGCACGTTGGCCTGCAGCTGCTGGATGCGTTCAGGACCGGAGGGGTGGGTGGACAGAAAGCTCGGGCCGCCGGCACCGCCACCAGCCTGCGCCATTTTTTCCCAGAGGCTGACGGATGCCTGCGGGTTATAGCCGCCGCGCGCAGCCAGCTCCAGTCCGACGAGGTCGGCGTCGGTTTCATCATCGCGGCTGTAACGCAGCGTCAGCAGCTGAGTGCCGATGTTTGCGGCCACATCGCCCAGCTGTCCCAGTCCAAAAAGTTGTGACAACGCGGACAGGCCCATGCTCGTGCCCTGGCTTTTGGCAATGCGGGAGCGCGCATGCTCGCGCAACGCATGGGCCATTTCGTGACCCATGATCATTCCAATTTCATCGTCGGTGAGCTTGAGCTGATCGATGATGCCCGTGTAGAACGCGATCTTGCCTCCGGGCATGCAGAAGGCGTTGATCTGCTTGCTGCCAAGCAGGTTGACCTCCCAGCGCCACTGGTTGGCGCGGTCGTTCCACTGCGCGGCCTGCGGCACCAACCGCGTGGCGATGCCGCGTATGCGCTGCAGCTGGGGGTTGCCCGGCGAGGCCAGCGCGCCCTTGGACTTCGCCTCCGCCAGCAGCTTGGCATATTCCTGCGTGGCGGCGTTTTCCAGTTCCTCGGCAGGGATCAGCTTGCGCAGCCCCGATGACGGTCCGACATCAACCTGCGCGAGCAGCGGGGTGGTGACGGCCGTCGCTGCGGCGCCGCCGGCAGCCAGCAGGAACGCCCGGCGGCCAGCCCAGGCAGAGTGTTTGGCCTCGCATAAAAAGCACATGGGTGAATAATAGTCACAAATCAAGATGCCCATGTCAGACAAAACCCCCTCCTCCGAACTGCCATCACCCGCCCCTGTCGCTGCGCACAGCGCGGCATCTACAGCCCCCACTGTGAAAGCCGCACCCAAACCCACCTGGCGCGATGTCTGGCACGTGTATGCCGAGGCCGCCACGCTGCGCATGCTGTTTCTGGGCTTTTCCGCCGGCCTGCCCTTGCTGCTGGTGTTTGGCACGCTGAGCTTCTGGCTGCGCGAAGCAGGCATAGACCGCACCACCATCGGCTACCTGAGCTGGGTCGGGCTGGCCTACGGCTTCAAGTGGGTGTGGGCGCCGCTGGTGGACCGCATGCCGATTCCGCTGCTCACGCGCATGCTTGGGCGCCGGCGCAGCTGGCTGCTGTTGTCGCAACTGGTCATCGTGGCGGCGCTTGTCGGTATGGCGCTGACGGACCCCAAGCTGGCATTGCAACCCGTCGTGTGGTGCGCACTGGCCGTGGCATTCGGGTCGGCCACACAAGACATCGCGCTGGACGCCTACCGCATCGAGTCGGCCGATATCCAGCGCCAGGCCGCACTGGCTGCCGCCTACCAGACGGGTTACCGCATCGCGATGATCTGGGCCGGYGCCGGGGCGCTGTGGATTGCAGCGCGTGCCGAAGTCGCAGGCGACGCCCTCACTTACCAGCACGGCGCATGGCAAGTGGCCTACCTGGTCATGGCGGCGTCCATGCTGCTGGGCATGGCGACGGTGCTGCTGTCGCCTGAACCAGCGCCGCGCCCGCAGGCGCCATCGCGCAACGCTGCAGAGTGGCTTAAAACCGCGCTGGTCGACCCGTTCGCCGATTTCCTGCGCCGCTACGGCAAGCAGGCGCTGCTGATCCTGGCCCTGATCGCGGTCTACCGCATCAGCGACGTTGTCATGGGCATCATGGCCAACCCGTTCTATGTCGACATGGGCTACACCAAAGACGAAGTAGCTGCAGTGACCAAAATTTACGGCGTGGTGATGACGCTGGCAGGCGCCTTCGTGGGTGGCGCGCTGGCCATGCGTTTCGGCGTGATGCGCGTGCYGATGCTGGGCGCCGTGCTGAGTGCTGCCAGCAACCTGCTGTTTGCCTGGCTGGGCACGCGCGGGCACGACGTCAACGCGTTGATCTTCGTGATTTCGGCAGACAACCTTTCCAGTGGTATCGCCTCGGCCGCCTTCATTGCCTACCTGTCGAGCCTCACCAACATCAATTACTCGGCCACCCAGTACGCGCTCTTCAGCTCGATGATGCTATTGCTGCCCAAGTTCCTTGCCGGTTATTCGGGCAAGTATGTGGACGCCTTTGGCTACAGCAACTTCTTCACCGCAACAGCCTTGCTGGGCCTGCCGGTGCTGGTTCTGGTGGGTTTTGCTTCACGACTTAAAACGCCGCAAGCCCAGAAGGAATAAGCGCAAGCAGCTATTAATTCAATAGCAATTCCGCACCATGGCGGACGTGCCGTGCACGGAGTATGCTGGAGGCTCGCTGCCCCGGTTTACCGTAACTTTACGGTGGCTTCAAGCGGGATTGTTGCGCCCGGCGCACCATGAATTTCATTGTGATTCCACCCCACGGGGAACACCTGCACACGAGGACCAGCCATGACCCAACAGCTTTTGATGATTGAAGACGATACCCGCCTGGCCAATATGGTGGGCGAATACCTTCGCCAGTCGGGCTACGGTTTTACCCACGCGGCCGACGGCGCGGCGGGCCTGGCAGCGCTGGAAGCTGCAACGCCCGATCTGGTCATCCTCGACCTGATGCTGCCCGACATGGACGGCCTGGAAGTGTGCCGGCGCATCAAGGGCCAGGGCAGCGAAAACGCCAACACCGCCGTGCTGATGCTGACGGCCAAAGGCGACCCGATGGACCGCATCGTCGGCCTGGAAATTGGCGCTGACGACTACCTGCCCAAACCTTTCGAGCCGCGCGAGTTGCTGGCGCGCATCCGGGCCGTGCTGCGCCGCGGCGGCGAAACGGGTGCGGCAGCCTCCAGCGGCGGCCACAAGGTCATGCGCTTCGGTTCGCTGGAGATTGACCGCGATGCACGCACCGTATCGGTGTCCGGCAACACCTGCGAGCTGACGTCTTACCAGTTCGACCTGCTGGTGGCGCTGGCCGAACGTGCAGGCCGCGTGCTGAGCCGCGACCAGATCATGGAAGCCGTACGCGGCCGCGAACTCGAGGCCTTTGACCGTTCCATCGACGTGCACATGGGCCGCATCCGCAGCGCCATCGAGGCCGACGCAAAAGACCCCAAGCGCATTCTGACGGTGCGCGGTGTCGGCTACGTTTTTGCCAAACAGCAGGACTAGATTCTTATGTGGGGACGTTTTACATCGCACCTCTATGTGCGAATCTGGCTGGCTGTTGTCGCTACAGTGCTGGTCCTCACTTTTCTGGTGGGCGCGGCGTGGCGCCTGAGCGCCGACCCGCCGCAGCTGCCGATACGCGAAGTGCTGGTGCACAACGACAAGGGCGAAGTCATCGGCACGGCGCAGACCAAGCCCGACCGCAAACCCGGTGACGGCCTGGAATTTGACGTGTTGACCAAAGACGGCCAGACGCTGAACCTGGTGTTGCCGCGGCCCAAACGCCCACCCGGCAATAACCCGTGGAATCGCCCTCCGTTTGGTTTTGGCTGGATGCTGGTCGTCGTCGGCCTGGCCGTGGCGCTGGGCGCCTACCCCGTGATGCGAAGGTTGACGCTGCGGCTGGAAGCCCTGCAGCGCGGCGTGGAGCGCTGGGGCGCCGGTGATTTGTCGGCCCGCGTCAATGCAGACGGCAAGGACGAGGTGGCCTTCCTGGCCAGGCGCTTCAACCACGCGGCCGAGCGTATCGAAACCCTGATGGAGTCGCACAAATCGCTGCTGGCCAACGCGTCGCACGAATTGCGCTCACCGCTGGCGCGTATCCGCATGGGGCTGGAACTCATGGGCACCGACGCCGCATCGCCGCAGCGCAAGGAAATTTCCCGCAGCATCTCCGAACTCGACCAACTGATCGATGAGATCCTGTTGGCCAGCCGCCTCGACGCCAAGCAGGCCGACGCGGAGCCTTTTGAAACCCTGGACCTCACCGGCCTGGCGGCGGAAGAATGCTCGCGCGTCAATGCGGAATTGAGCGCCGAGCTGGACCAGGATGCCAGCGGCCCTGGCGCCGGTCTGGGCATTGATGCCGATAGCCACAGCCTGACGGTGCAGGGTTCTCCACGCCTCTTGCGCCGGCTGATCCGTAATCTGCTGGAAAACGCGCGGCGCTATAGCACCGGCGAGATCAGCCTGGAGCTGGCACAGGCCCGGGCCGGGGCAAAACAGCGGGCCGTGATCAAGGTCCATGACCGCGGCCCAGGCGTGCCCGCCGAGCAGCGTGAGCGTATTTTTGAGCCTTTTTACCGCCTGCCCGGCGCCAGTGAACGCGAAGGCGGCGTGGGGCTCGGCCTGGCCCTGGTGAAGTCGATCAGCCAGCGCCATGGGGGCAGCGTTCGCTGCGAAGCCCGGCCCGGCGGCGGCGCGACTTTTGTTGTTGAATTGCCGGTTGTCCATCCATAAACGTGAAATAAATCACGAAAAATGGCCTCCAACAACACTAAACCGCGTGTCTCCTCTATTTGGAGAATGGTCAGACAGGGTGTAATCACCGACATTTCTTTCCGTTGCTGTCACAACAATGGGTAGGGGAACAGGGGAATTAAAAGGGACTAAAAAACCAAACGTCGGTGAAACATTTCAATGATTCCCAACGACATCTTCCTCACGGAAGAAGTTTGCAAAAGCCACCTCGCGGTGGCTTTTTTTTGCCTGAAGACATGGCGGAGCGCCCTTTGATACGCTCAGGGATTCAGCCACCCACAGGAACCCCATGAGCCTTGCCACCACACCCCCAACTCTCGCCGTCCCCCAGGGCTTCTTCCCGCTTGCCGAAGACCGGATGCCGCTGATGCCGCGGGAGGCCATGTCACCCRCGCAGCAGGCCGCTGCGGACGCACTGATCGCCGGCCCGCGCAAGGCCGTGTTTGGCCCCTTCATTCCCCTGCTGCGCAGCCCGCAGCTCATGGGCCGCATTGGCGACGTGGGGGCTTACCTGCGCTTTGAAAGCGCACTGGACGCGCGCATCCGCGAACTCATTACCTGCGTGGCGGCCCGCCATACCGCCAACCAGTTTGAATGGCTGATGCATGCGCCGCTGGCGGTGGCTGCGGGCGTGAGCCAGGCCACTGTGGACGCGATCGCCGAAGGCAGGCAGCCCCGTGAACCGGCCGCCGATGAGGCCGTCGCGCTGGACCTCACGTTCGAAGTGCTGCGCCAGCATGGCTGCTGCGACGCCACCTACGCCGCGGCAGTGGAAACTTTCGGCGAACAGGGTGTGGTCGAGCTGGTCAGCCTCGCCGGCTATTTTGTGATGGTGTGCTGGGTGATGAATGTGGCGCGTACGCCGACCCAGGGCAAACCGGGTTTTTCGCCGCTGGCGGCCTTCCCCGCCTGACCGGCCTAACTTTCCACCCGGGAAACCGGTGGCAGCGCCGCAAGCACCCGCTCGGCGCCCAAATCGTTCAGGCAGCGCGTATGGCCCAGCGGGCATTCGCGCTCGAAGCAGGGTGCGCAGTCCAGCGGCGGCTGGTAGGCTGCATCGGCTTTGAGCCACAGCACAGTGGCCTTGTCGCTTAATGGCGGCGTGTGCAGCGGACTGGATGAGCCGAAGATCGCCACTTGCGACACACCGAAGGCCGCAGCCACGTGCATCAGTCCCGAGTCATTGCTGACCGTGCTCTGGCTTGCGGCGATCAGGCACAACGCCTGTACCAGCGAGGTCTTGCCCGCGAAGTTCAGGCACTTGCCGGGCTGCGCTGCGTTCACCGGCGCGGCAATTTCTTCGCAGAGCGCCGCTTCCTTGCCGGAGCCCAGCAACATCACCGGCAAAGCCAGCCGCGCGGCGAGTTCTGAAAAGTGACGGGCGGGCCAGCGCTTGGCAGGGCCGTATTCGGCACCGGGCGCAAACACGTAATAGCCGCCACGTTGCAGGCCCAGTTCAGCCAGAACCTGCTCAATTTCAGCTGGCGCCATCTGCAGTTGCGGCCGGTCTTTGTCGAGGTCCGCCCCACCGCTCAACGCTGAATAAAACGCCACCATGGGGGGCTTGTTCTTGGGGTTTTTAAGCCGGTGCGTGAGCAGGCCCACGCGGGCTTCGCCAAAGTAGCCGATGCGCTCCGGAATGCTGGCCAGAAAAGGCAGCAACGCGCTTTTCAGCGAGTTGGGCAGCACATAGGCCTTGTCGAAGCGACCCTCGATGCGTTTGGCGATCGCACGACGCTCGCGGAATTGCAGGCCGCCGTGCGCGAAAGGGAACTCAATGACATCGGCCACCTGCGGCATCGCCCGGTAAACCGGCGCCACCCAGGGCAAGGCGCCTACCGTGAGGCGTTCCCCACGCGCATGCAGGCGGCGCATCAGCGGCTCCGTCATCACCGCATCCCCGATCCATTGTGGCGAAATTATTAGTGACTCAGGCATGTGGCCTTCCCTTCCAATGCCAGCGCGAAACCGGCTTTGCCGGGCCGCAGATGGCGCCCCCTTGAGGGGGAAGCGGCCGCAGGCCGATTCGGGGGTGGGTCAATGTCCAGCGCCGAAGTGCTCGCCGGCTTTCAGCGCGTAAACCGTGYCGCAATACGGGCACTTGGCCTGGCCGGTGCGGGCCACGTCCAGGTAGACCTTGGGGTGGCTGTTCCAGATTTTCATGTCGGCTTTGGGGCTGGGGCAGTAGACCCCGCCCTGGGCGTTCAGGTCGGAGGCCAGCAGTTCGACAGCGGATGAATGGAGAGTCGTCGTGGTCATAAAGTCCTTTTTAGTTAAAGACGCCGCCGCGCCGGGCCGCCCCAAGCAAGGCACGGCCCCCTCGGGGGGCAGCGTAGTACACGCAGTGACAAGCGTGGGGGCTCACACTTTCGCCAACCAATGAGCGTACTTGGGATTGCGGCCGTTGACGATGTCAAAGAACGCGCTCTGGATTTTCTCGGTGATGGGGCCGCGCGAGCCGGCGCCGATTTCAATGCGGTCGAGTTCGCGGATGGGCGTGACTTCGGCGGCCGTGCCGGTGAAGAAGGCTTCGTCGGAGATATACACCTCGTCGCGCGTGATGCGTTTTTGCACGAGTTCCAGGCCCAGGTCCTTGCAGATGTGCAGGATGGTGTTGCGCGTGATGCCGTTGAGGGCGCCGGCAGACAGGTCGGGCGTGTAGACCACGCCGCCCTTGATCACAAAAATGTTTTCGCCCGCGCCTTCGCTGACAAAGCCCGACGCGTCGAGCAGCAGCGCTTCATCGTAGCCGTCATCCAGCGCTTCCATGTTGGCGAGGATGGAGTTGGTGTAATTGCTCACCGCCTTGGCCTGCGTCATGGTGATGTTGACGTGGTGGCGGGTATAGCTGGAGGTCTTCACACGGATGCCGCGCTTCATGCCTTCTTCGCCAAGGTAGGCGCCCCAGGGCCAGGCCGCGACCATCAGGTGGATCTGGTTGCCCTTGGGGCTGACGCCGAGTTTTTGCGAGCCGATCCAGGTCAGCGGGCGGATGTAGCAGGACTCCAGCTTGTTCTCGCGCACGACGGCTTTCGTGGCTTCGTTGACTTCGTCCTGGCTAAAGGGAATCTTCATGCGCAGGATCTTGGCGCTGTTGAAGAGGCGCTCGGTGTGCTCTTGCAGCCGGAAGATCGCCGTGCCGCCCTGGGCGTTGTAGGCCCGCACGCCTTCAAACGCGCCGCAGCCGTAATGCAGGGTGTGGCTCAGCACGTGGATCTTGGCGTCGCGCCAGTCGACCATCTGGCCGTCCATCCAGATTTTGCCGTCGCGGTCTGCCATGGAAGGTGCTACTGGGGACATGATGCTGATCCTGTGATGAGTGTCGTGGAATGATTTTTGGCCATCGGCCGCACCCGCCTGCCGGCAACCCCGGGAGGCGGTGCAAAGCCCGAAAGTCCGATTTTACGGTGCGGGCGGCGCTGCGCCCCCGGCCTCAGGCGAATCCGCGGGCACGGGGCGGAAGAGTTCATGGTGCGACAGTTTGCCGCCCACAAAGGTGCAGGTGACATGCGACTCGGAACCGTCTGTCCAGCGGAAGATTTCGGGCTGCTCGTCCTTGGCCGACTGCAGCAGGCCCAGCGCCCGCGTCATCGCCACCACATGCAGCAATGTCATGCCGGGCCGGAGCTTGGCGTTGAGCATGACCGCGCTGTCGACATGACCGATGGGCCGGTTGGCTGCACGCTTCAAGACCTGCATCATGCGGGTGAAATGCAGCAGCACCCACATCACGAGGGCGCTGGCGGCGGCGGCTACACCGGCCCAGCCGTAAAAGCGGTACGCCAGCAAGACCCCGGCGATGCCGGCCACGGGAACAATGATTTTCTGGAAGTTCATGGCCTTATTTTCGCAGCCACCCGGGGCGCCGGCGCTGCGGGGAGTGCGTAGCCGCATGAAAAAACCGCCGAAAGCGGCCTCCAGGCAGCGTGGCGGGCTCTTTTTAAGCCAAAAGTGGCTGCTGCCCAATCAGATATTGCGCCAGCAGCTATGTTTTTAATAGCACTTTGTTAACTGCCGCGTTGTGCCCAACCGGTCGCCAGGGCATACGCCCAGTCGGGGCGCCCGCGCCCAAATGCCGCTTTGGATGCCGTCATATGGTCGTAGGGCACTGCGCGCAAGTCCACCCGCCAGCCCTGGGCCGTTTTTTCCACGACCGCGTAGCGCGCGTGCGGCGCACCGTTTTCCACCACATGCGGGTGAGGATGGTCGTCGTCATAGGCCTGCAGGCCGACGCTGCCGGGATTGACGACCAGCAAATTGCCGCACTGAACCAAGCGCGGCACATGGGTGTGGCCGCAGAGGACCAGCGAATGCGCCCGGGGGCTCTCGTCGCCGAGCCGCAGGAAAACTTCTTCGGCCGTGGCGGGCCGGATACCCGTCGGATGCGCGTCAGGAAAACCGGGCACCGTGGTTTCCATCCAGTAGATCAAATCGCTGCCGGGCGTTCCGTGGCACAGCAGCACGTCACCGCCCGCCAGCTCCAGGCGCGTGGGCAGCGACCTGATCCACGCCACCTGCGCCGACGTCAGCTGGCCCGCGGTGTAGCCGTCGGTACCGAGTGGGTCGAGATGCTGGCCCTGGTCCAGCAATTCCAGCACCTGCCGCTCGTGGTTGCCGCGGATGGTGGTGAAGTTGCGGGCCATCAGCAGGTCGGCGGTTTCCGCGGGTTGCAACGGGCCGCTCAGGATGTCGCCCAGATTCACGGTCTGGTCAACGCCCTGCCCGGCAATGTCCGCCAGCACGGCCTCAAGTGCCAGCAGGTTACCGTGAATGTCGGAGATGACGGCGAGTTTCATGGCCCTGATTGTGCAATGCCTCAGCTCAGGCTGCGCACCACTTCCATGGCCTCTTCCACGCGCTCGACGGCGTGGATGGTGAGGCCTTCAATCGGTTTCTTGGGCGCGTTGGCCTTGGGCACCACGGCTACGCTAAAACCCAGCTTGGCGGCCTCCTTCAGGCGCTCCTGGCCGCGCGGGGCCGGGCGCACTTCTCCGGCCAGCCCGACCTCGCCAAAGGCGATGAAACCCTTGGGCAGCGGCTTGCCGCGCAAGGACGAGGTGATGGCCAGCATCACGGCCAGGTCGGCTGCCGGCTCGCTGATGCGCACGCCGCCCACGGCGTTGACGAACACGTCCCGGTCCATGCAGGCAACGCCGGCGTGGCGGTGCAGCACCGCCAGCAGCATGGCAAGGCGGTCCCGGTCCAGGCCCACCGAGAGGCGCCGCGGGCTGGGCCCGCCGTTGTCGACCAGCGCCTGGATTTCAACCAGCATGGGGCGCGTGCCCTCCAGCGTGACCAGCACGCAGCTGCCGGGCACGGGCTCGCTGTGCTGGCTCAAAAAGATCGCACTCGGGTTGGCCACGCCTTTGAGGCCTTTTTCCGTCATGGYGAACACACCGATTTCGTTGACGGCGCCGAAACGGTTCTTGATGGCGCGCACCAGGCGAAAGCTGGAATGCGTGTCGCCTTCAAAGTACAGCACGGTGTCGACCATGTGCTCGAGCACGCGCGGCCCGGCGAGCGCGCCTTCTTTGGTCACATGGCCCACCAGCACGATGCACACGCCGCTGGACTTGGCGGCGCGCGTCAGGTGCGCCGCGCATTCACGCACCTGCGCCACCGAGCCGGGCGCCGACGTGAGCTGGTCGGAATACACCGTCTGGATGGAGTCGATTACCGCGATGGCGGGCTGCGTGGCCTCCAGCGTGGCGAGGATTTTTTCGAGCTGGATCTCCGCCAGCACCTTGACCTGCGAGCCGTCCAGCCCCAGCCGGCGTGAACGCAGCGCGACCTGCGCGCCGCTCTCCTCGCCGGTCACGTACAAGGTGTTGAGCCCGGCGCGCTGCAATGAATCCAGCGCCTGCAGCAGCAAGGTGGACTTGCCGATGCCAGGGTCACCGCCAATGAGCACCACGCCGCCTTCGACAATGCCGCCGCCCAGCACGCGGTCCAGCTCTTCGTGCCCGGTCGGCGTGCGCTCCATGTCGGTGGCTTCGATGTCGGCCAGGGCGGTGACGTCAGAGGCCTTGGCCAGTGACTGGAACTGGCTGCTGTAGCGGTTCTTGACCGGCGCACTGTTTTCCGCGGCCGACTCGATCAGCGTGTTCCAGGCATTGCAGTGCGGGCATTTGCCCAGCCATTTGGGGCTGGTGCCGCCGCATTCGGTGCAGGTGTAAATCGTTTTGTCTTTAGCCATGCGTGATATTACTGTATAAATAACCAGCCTTTGCGTTTTGGTAATGATGGCGGGTCCTGTTCATCCGTGCAACCCGCCAAGCCCACCAGACTCCGTCATGCCTCACCTGAACATTCAATACACCGCCAACCTGGATAGCCTCACCGACATGAACGCCTTGTGCCACACGCTGGCCGCCACACTGGTGGCCCTGCGTGGAGAAGACGGGGTGGCGCCGCTTTTCCCGGTGGCCGGTACGCGGGTCATGGCCTGGCCGGCACAACACTTTGCGGTGGCGGACGGGCGGCCCGACCGCGCTTTTATCTACCTGAACCTCCTGATCACCCCCGGCCGCAGCGAAGCCATGAAAAAGCGGGCCGGCGACGCCCTGCTGGCCAGCGCCAGTGCACACCTGGATGCAGTGTTCGCGCAGCACGCTGTGGGCATGACATTGCAAATCGACGAGGGCATGCCCTTGTATGAAGGCAAGCGCAACAACCTCGCCGCGCATCTGGATGCCGCCTGATCCTGCACAAAATCGCATCTTGCACAACAATGGCTTTTTCGTGCCCGCCACGGCGCCACGGCAGCCCCCACCGATTCACGAGGACACACCATGAACATTTCGCGCCGCCAGCTCATCCAGTCATCCAGTGCTGCAGCACTGCTCACAGGCATCGGCCAGCGCGCCTGGGCCCAGGCCCTTGAAAGCACCAAGGTCATCGTCGGCTTCGCGCCCGGCGGCACCGCCGATATCGTGTCGCGCCGCGTCGCCGACAAGCTGCACCCCGGATATGCCAAAAGCGCCGTGGTGGAAAACAAGACCGGCGCGGGCGGGCAAATCGCCGTGCAGTTCGTCAAATCCGCCGCGCCCGACGGCGCTACCGTTTTGCTGACGCCCATGTCCATGCTGGGCATCTACCCGCACACCTACAAGAAACTGCCGTACGACCCGGTCGCCGACCTGGCCCCGGTATCTGCCGGCGCGATCTTCGACTACGGCTTCGCCGTCGGCCCCTTGGTGCCGGCCAGCGTCAAAAACGTGCCGGACTTTCTTGCCTGGTGCAAGGCCAACCCAGGCCAGGCCAACTTCGGCTCACCGGCCGCCGGCTCATCGCCGCACTTCATCGGCGCGCTGCTGGGCCGGGCCGGCAACGTGGACTTGCGCCACGTGGCTTTTCGCGGCACCCAGCCAGCCGTGCTGGACATGGTGGGCGGGCAGATTGCCGCCGTGTCGGGCCCTACCGGCGAGTTCACCCAGCATGTCGCATCGGGCAAGTGCCGCCTGCTGTCGACCAGCGGCCCCAAACGTAGTCGTTTCACCCCCAACACGCCGACGCTGCTGGAGCAAGGCTTCAAGGACATGGCGTTCACCGAATGGTTCGGCTTCTTCCTGCCCGCCAAAGCGCCGCAGGATGTGGTGCAGCGCCTGAATGCCGGCATCCGCTCCGCGCTGGCCTCACAGGACGTGATTGACGGCCTGGCCGTGTCTTATCTGGAAGCAGYGCCGACCTCGCCCGCACAGCTGGCCGCCATGCTCAAGGCCGACACCGAGTTATGGGGCCCGCTGGTCAAGGCGGTGGGTTTTACACCTGAAGGTTAGAAGTAGAGCCCCCACGCTTGTCGCTTCGCGTACTGCGCTGCCCCCCGAGGGGGCGCTGCGCCTGCGGCCCGGCAAAGCCGGTTCCGCGGCCCCTGCTGGCCTTCCGCTTTTGGAATTTGGAAATGGAGACATGAAACAATGAAGGTATGTATTTATGGCGCCGGTGCCATTGGCGGCTGGATAGGCCACGGGCTGGCTCACGCAGGTTGCCGCGTCAGCGTGATAGCGCGCGGCGCTACGCTCGATGCCCTGCAGCTGCACGGGCTGCGGCTGAACCAGGGCGGCAAGATCACGTCGCAAGCCGTGGCTTCCAGCGCCTCGCCAACCGACCTCGGCGTGCAGGACCTGGTGGTGCTGGCCGTCAAAGCGCCTTCGCTGCCCGAGGTGGTGCGCCGGATCGCGCCGCTGATTGGCCCTGAAACGATGGTCCTGACCGCCATGAATGGCGTGCCCTGGTGGTTTTTGCAGGGGTTCGGCGGGACGCTTGAAGGCACCCAGTTGACCTCAGTGGACCCCGGCGGCGAGGTGGCGCAGGCCATTCCGGCAAAGCACATCGTCGGCTGCGTGGTGCATGCCAGCTGCTCGCTGGATGAGCCCGGCCAGGTGCACCACCACTTCGGCAACAAGCTCATCATCGGTGAGCCCTCCGGCGAGAAAACCTCCCGGGTGCAGCAACTTGCGGCCTTGCTTGAAAAAGCCGGCTTTGAAGCGCCGGTGTCCGGGCAGATCCAGAAAGACATCTGGTTCAAGCTCTGGGGCAACATGACCGCCAACCCGATCAGCGCGCTAACCGGCGCGACCATGGACCGCGTCCTGGACGATGAACTGGTGACGGGTTTCACCCACAGCGTGATGCTCGAAGCCAAGGAAATCGGGGCGCGCATCGGCATCCCGATCAACCAGACCCCTGCGGAGCGACATGTCATCACACGCAAGCTGGGCGCATTCAGGACATCCATGCTGCAGGACGTGGAAGCCGGCAAACCGGTCGAGTTGGACGCACTGGTGACGGCCGTGCGCGAGCTGGGGCAACTGACGGCCGTGCCCACACCTTATACCGACGCCTTACTCGGGCTGGCCCGGTTGCAGGCACGCGTCAAGGGTCTTTATTGACCCAAAGATTTTCTGGCTTTTTTCTCAACCACTTTTCAGGAGACAGCATGAAACACATCGGCGTTATCGGCGCATCGGGCCTCATGGGACACGGCATTGCACGCAACCTGCAGGCCAAGGGATTCAACGTCAGCCTGACCGTGCACCGCAATACGGAACGCGTGGCCGACCTGCTGGCCGCCGGTGCGAAGCAGGCCACCAGCCCCGCCGAATTGGGCGCGTGCGACGCGGTGATTATTTGCGTGACGGGATCGCCGCAGGTCGAGGAGACCCTGCTCGGGGCCAATGGCGTACTGTCAAAGGCGCGCGCCGGGTTGATCGTGATCGACACCTCCACCAGCGAACCCGAATCCACACGCCGCCTGGCCGCCCTATGCGCCGAGCGCGGTGCGACGCTGGTGGATGCACCACTGGCGCGCACGCCGGTGGAAGCCGAGCTCGGCAAGCTCAACACCATGGTGGGCGCAGAGCAGGCCGTGTTCGACAAAATCCGGCCGGTACTGGCCGCCTATTGCGAAAACATCTTTCACGTAGGCGGCCCCAGCGCCGGGCATGTGATCAAACTGCTCAACAACTTCATCGGCCAGGCAATTTGCACGGCTACCGCCGAGGCCTTTGCCGTGGGCGCACTGGCGGGCATTCAGCCGCAAAAGCTGGTGGAAGTGATTTCGGCCGGCGCGGTGAACTCGGGCCTCTTCCAGGCCATGGCCAAGACGCTGAACGGCGACTTCAACGGCCTGAAGTTTGAGCTGGACAACGCGCGCAAGGACCTGCGCTACTACACCCACCTGGCCGAGATGGTGAATGCTCCTTCTCTCGTGGGCGAGGCCGTGCACCAAAGCCTGGCCACCGCCAGCGCGCTGGGCCAGGGCAAGAAA
>NZ_JBFUCA010000041.1:0-15091 GCF_056405475.1 Polaromonas sp. P1_G4 | reverse complement strand
AGGCGGCCCTTGCTGCGGATACGGCTGGCGCCGGAAAACATGGGCGACAAACGGTCTGCAGCGTCAAGGCAGGCCTGCACCTGGGTGGGAATGCGGTGATTCAGAACGCGATTTCGGTTGCCGCCGATCCTGGTAGCCGATGGCGCGGGGATTGGCGAACCGGACGCAGAAAATTCAGGCTTCATGCCGACACCCTTTCGCCGATGCCCGGGCTAAGCCTGATCTGCGCGGGGCGTTCCGCCGGAATAGCTATGCCGCCTGGTGACCCGCGCATTGGGTTCGGTATGGTCTGACCGGATGCCGGTGCCATGGCAGAGCCGGGTTCCGGGGCGGAAATGGGTGTGCCGAAAAGTGTTGAAAACATGGCCGAATAGCCGGTCGGCGGGAAAATGGGGTTCGAATTGGCCTCAAGCCACCAGATCTTTCCGTCCGTGTCGAGCACGCCGTCGAGCGAACACAAAACAGGTGCGCTGAGTTCCTCTCGCAGCTCTGCGGCGATCCATTGGCCGGCTACTTCCAGTTGGGCTATTTGAGTCGCAGGCATGTGACGCAGGAAATTGTCTTCCTCTTCCGTAGCCGCATCCGGCGCGAAACGGCGTCCGTAGCGATAGTCCAGCCAGGCAGACATATCTGGCGTCAGTACGGTGTTCAAGTCCAGGCCCTGATAAGCAAGTGCCTGTTCCACCGCCTGCTTTTCAGGGTAGTCGGCCCAGCTTTGCTTGATGTCTTTGAGGCGCGCGTCGATCAGCTCTGCGATGGTGTCGCGCCCGTTGCCGTGTATCAACGGATAGGGATGCAACTGCGCATGGAACGCGCGCGCCCCCCAGAACCAGACCTTGATGTTCGTTCCGTGCACGAACGATTCCGCGTACAGGCTACCGGTGCTGCCCTGTTTCGTCAGCATTTGCATTCGCGCCGCATCGGGCTCCTGCCCAGGATGATAGGGGCCGGCCAGTTCCTCGCCAAAAGACCCGACCGAATGCTTGACGATGAAGGCGGCCGTCGCCTCGCCCGGCGTCGGCCACATGCGGGGCGTGGGGAGCCCGGACTCCGCCAGGCGCTTTTTGAAGACGAGCTTGTCCGAAGCGAGCGGCCAACGCAGGGGGCGGTAAGGCAGCCAGCCGATAAACCCGGTTGCCTCGCGAACCATCTGGGGGACGTGCATTAACTGACCGTCCATGCGCGCCAGGAACTGGGGATGCAGTGTGAAGTACCGGTTGCGCGCCTTCACTTCCAGCTCAAAAGTCAACACATTGAGATTGACGAGCGCGTCATGAGCCTCTGCCCAGGCCTTGACGGCGCGGATGTGGTTCATGGTGATCGCGATAAACATGGAAGAGTCTCCGGGGTGATGCTGCCTGTGGGATACCGGTCAGAAAGTGAAGGGCGTGGAGCCGCCCTGGCTGAATGCCGATACGCGCAGGGTCGCAGCGTCCATGCCAGCGGCGCTTATCAATATATCCATGCCGGTTTGAATTTGTTTAGCGATTTTTCGGCGCGTGCGGTCGGATGCAAATTTTCCTAAACAAAGTGGTAAATGTGAGGATGTATTGATGAAATACCGTTGAGCAGTTCTCCAAAGGGTTGGAGGAGGGGTGAGGGGCAGGGGCCCGAGCCGGCGGTTCACCATTAGGTAGATCACATGGTTGCGATCGTCAGCGGCAATAGCCTGGGCTTGGGTTCAACGTCATTGGCCACGCTGGGGCGAGGCGGGCTGCTGGGGGCGGCCGGCCAGGGGCGAAGCGGCGAGCAGGCGTTTGTCAATGTGGCCAATGGTAATTTGGTGCTGCAGGACCGGGACGACTACCTGGTTGCGCACGGCGTGAACCTGACGGCGCTGCGCACCTACAACAGCCAGGGCAAGCTCAACGACGACAATGCCGACAACTGGTCCATGGGGGCCTATGCCCAGCAGGTGAAACTGGCGGGCACACTGAACGCTGCCGGCAGCACCCTCACCCGCACCGCCCGGGACGGCAGCGAGTCGGTCTACAGCTGGGACGCTGGCAGGCTCGCCTATGTGAGCACCGACGGCGCCGGCGCCTACGACACCATCAAGGCGGTCGGCAGCGACTACGTCTGGACCGACGGCGACACCGGCCTGACCGAAACGTATGAGGCCGCCACCGGGCGGCTGGCCAGCACCACCGACGCCAGCGGCACGAGCGCCAGCTACGCCTACAACGCCTCGGGCCTGCTCTCCAGCATGACCAGCGCCAGCGGCGACGTCACCTACCTCGACTACGTGGGCAGCAACGTTTCCAAAGTGCGCACCGTCAGGGCCGACGGCACGACCCTCACCCGCGTGGCCTATGCCTACGACACGAGCAACCGCCTATCTTCGGTGAGAGTGGACCTCAGTCCGGAAGACGCCAGCACGGCAGACAACTATTACTACCAGACCACCTACACCTACGACGGCGCCAGCACCCGCGTGGCAAGCGTCACCCAGAGCGACGGCACCAGCCTGACGTTCACCTACGTGCAAGTGGGCGCCGACTACCGGGTCGCCACCGTCAGGGACGGGCTCAACCACACCACGAGCTACAGCTACGACACCGTCAACAATCGCACCACGGTGACCGACCCGCTCGGCCTCGTCACCAGCTACGAGTACGACGGCGCAGGCCAGCTCACCAAGATCACGGCACCCGCGGTCGGCGGCGTGGCACGGGTCAGCAGCTTTGCCTACAACGCCGCCGGCGACCTGACCCAGGTCACCGACGCGCTGGGCCAGGCGACGGCGATGGAGTACGACGCCAACGGCAACCAGGTCCTGCAGCGCGATGCGAGTGGCAACACCGTCACGCGCACCTACGATGCCCGCAACCAGCTGCTGACCGAGTCCACCTATACCGTGGCCGACCCGGACGGCGCCGGTGCCGGCCAGCCCGCCCTGCCGCTCACGACGCGCTACGTCTACGACGCCGCCAACAAAAACCTCCTGAGGTTTGTGCTCAGCCCGACAGGGCGCGTGACTGAGTTCCGCTACAACGCCTGGGGCGAGCAGGTTGCCAGCATCCAGTACAGCGCGGCAGCCTACAACGTGGCCGCCCTGGGCGCCACGGCCGTGCCCACAGAAGCGGCCATGGCCACCTGGGCCGGCGCGCAAAACCTTCTCCTGAGCACGCGCTCCGACCGGGTGCTGGACGCACGCGGGCAACTGCAGTCGGTCACGGTGTACGCCAGGGTCGACGCCGCGGGCAACGGCGTTGCCGACGGCAGCCAGTCGACGACCCAATACATCTACGACCAGGCCGGCCTGCTGCTCAAGACCATCTCGGGGACGGCGGGCGTCAGCCTGTACACCTACGACGGCCTGGGCCGCGTGCTGTCGGTGCAGAACGCGCTGGGGCAGACCACGCTGACCAGCTACGACGACGCCGGCCGCAAAACCACCGTCAGCTTCGCCAACGGCCTGTCGACCAGCAGCACCTATGACGCGGCTGGCCGCCTCATCAGCGTCACGCAAAGCAGCGCGCAGACCGCCAACCTGGGCACCACGCTTTACGTCTACGACGCCGACAACCGTCTCACGATGACGCAGGACCCGAGCGGCGTGCGGGCCTGGATGCTGTATGACGAAGCCGGCCGCAAGACCGCCGACATCGACGGCAACGGCAGCCTGACGGAATACGTCTACAACAAGAACAACCAGGTCACGCAGACCATTGCCTACGCAAGCGCGGTGAATGTGGCCAGCCTCGTCAACGGGTCCGGCCAGCCGCTGAACCCGTCGCTGGCGGCGGTGCGGCCGGCCGGTGTTGCCGCCGACCTCAAGTCCTGGCGCGTCTACGA
The DNA here is from genome assembly GCF_056405475.1 of Polaromonas sp. P1_G4. Lineage (NCBI taxonomy): Bacteria > Pseudomonadati > Pseudomonadota > Betaproteobacteria > Burkholderiales > Comamonadaceae > Polaromonas > Polaromonas sp. P1_G4. Next base: position 11,293 of record NZ_JBFUCA010000041.1, on the reverse strand, counting down.
CAGCGCCGGCCGCCTGCTCAAGACGGTGGACGGCCAGGGCGCCGTCACCGAGATGCAGTACGACGGCGCCAGCCGCCTGGTATCCGTCACGCATTACGCCAACCTCATCTCAACCGCGGCGCTGGGTGCAGCACCGGCCGCCGGCAGTGTTGCGCCCACGGCCAACGCCGCTGCCGACCGCGTCGAGAGAAACTTCTACGACGACGACGGCCTGCTGCGCGCCAGCCTCGATGCCGAAGGCTACCTCACGGAATTGAGGTACGACAGCGCCGGGCGCCTGGCCAGCCGCACCGCCTACGCCACGGTGACCGCCCAGGCCCTGCGCGCCAGCGGAACGCTGGCCCAGCTTCTGCCGGCCACGGATGCCAGGGACATCACCACACGCCTGGTGCTCAACGCCCAGGGCCAGGTGGCCGGCGAAATCGATGCCGAGGGTTACCTGACCGAGAAGGTCTACGACGCCAACGGCAACCTCACCCAGAGCATCCGCTACGCCACGGCTGTCAGCGCCGGCGCGCTGGCCGCCTTCACCTCCAGCACGACGGTTGCCGATCTTCGCCCGGCCGCCAGCGCGCAAGACCGCAGCAGCAGCGCTACCTACGACCTCCTGAACCGCGTCGTCACGTCAACCGACGCCGCCGGCACCGTCACGCAGTTCACGTATGACAGCACAGGCAACCTGACACAAAAGGTGTCCGCCGCCGGCACCTCCGAGGCCCGCACGCTGACAGCGAAGTACGACCTGCAGGGCCGCCTGGTCGGCGAGCTCACCGGTGTCGGCAGCGCGCTGCTCACGGGCAGCCTGACGCAGGCGCAGATCGACGCCGTCTGGAGCCAATACGGCCTGACCCACGCCTACGACGCCGCGGGCCGTCGCACCAGCACGACCGACGGCTACGGCAATAAGACGCTGTTCTTCTACGACGTCGACGGGCATCTGACGCACACGGTCAACGCGCTCGGCGAGGTACGCGAGAGCCAGTACAACGCCCTGGGGCAGCTGACGTCCACGGTGAGCTACGGCACCCGCATCAACCTGGCCGGGCTGACAGGCGCCAATGCCGGCGGGCTGGTCAATGCCGCGCTCACCGCCGCCATCGTGGTGAATGCCGCGCTCGACAGCAAGGCCACCTATGCCTACAACAGCTTCGGCGGCCTGGCCAGCAGCACCGACGCGCTGGGCAATGTCACCGCCCTGGGCTACAACGCCTTCGGCAATGAAGTCAGCCGCGTGCAGGACCTGGGCGCATCGCAAACCCTGACGCGGACCACCACGGTAGACCGGCGCGGCCTGGCGACCGGGGCCGTGCTGGATGCCAGCGGCATCAACGCCATCACGTCCGCCGTGTACGACGCCTTCGGCCGGCTGACCAGCAGCACCGATGCCAACGGCCACACCAGCACCCGGACCTTCGACAGGCTGGGCCGCGCCGTCACCAGCGTTGACCCGCTCAATGTCACGCGCAGCAGCAGCTACGACGCCTTCGACAGGGTACTCACGCAGACCGACGGCCTGGGCCAGGTCACGAGCTACAGCTATGACAAGGTGGCGCGCTCTGTCACGGTCACCACGCCCGAGAGCGTCAGCGTCACGACGGTGCAGACCCGCCTGGGCCAGACCCAGAGCGTGACCGACGGCCTGGGCAACACCACCAGCTTTGCCTACGACCTCAACGGCAACCTGCTCACCACGACAACAGCGCTGACCACCACCAGCCAGAGCTACGACCGCAGCAACCGGCTGGCCAGCACGACGGACGCCAACGGCAACCTGGTGGTGCTCGGCTATGACGCCGCCAACCGGGTTCTGGCGCGCACCGTCGATCCGGCGGGCCTGAACCTCACCACCACCTACGGCTACGATGCCAAAGGCCAGCAAGTCACCGTGACCGACCCGCTGGGCATCGTCACCCAGTTCAGCTACGACCTCAAGGGCCAGCTGACCCAGCAGGCGGTCGACCCCCTGGGCCTGAACCTCGTGACGGCCTACAGCTACGACGGGCGCGGCAAGACGCTGACGGTGACAGACCCCCGCGGCACGGTCACCCGCTACACCTACGACAAGCTCGGGCGCCGCACTCTGGAGCAGGTCGACCCGACGGGCCTGAACCTCACGCGCAGCTATGCCTACGACAAGGCCGGCAACGTCACCAGTTCCACCGATGCGAACGGCAACCTCACGCGTTACGCCTACGACGCGGGAGACCGGCTGGTGTTCACCGTCGATGCGGCGGGCAACGTCAGGCAGAGCGGCTTTGACGCGGAAGGCCGCGTCGTCAAGACCACGGTCTATGCAACGGCTATCACACCGGCGGATATGGCCGGCTTGCCGGCGGCCGCCAGCGTGGCGCAAATCCAGGCCAGGGTGCTTGCCGCCGCGGGCTCGGACCTGGTGGAGAACCGCGTCTACGACAGGGACGGCCGGCTCACGGCCACGGTCAACGCCCTGGGCGAGGTGGTCAAGTACGTGTATGACGCGGCTGGCAACGTCATTGAGCGCGTGGCTTATGCCAACCGCGTGGCGATGTCCGGTGGTGGTGCCTGGGTGGCGGGTACCCTGCCCGCGCCGGTGGCCGATGCCGCACACGATCAGCGCCTGCGCACTGTGTACGACCAGCTCGGCCGCGCTGTGCTGTCCGTCGACGGAACAGGCGCCGTCGTCAAGCAGGTCTACGACAGCAACGGCAACACCGTCAAGACCATCCAGTACGCCACGGCCATCGCCGCCTCAGCCGCGCCGGCCAGCGTCACGGCCAGCGCCGCCGACCGCATCACCGTGTTGGCCTATGACAAGGCCAACCGCCAGACCTTCAGCGTCGACGCGCTGGGCGGCGTGACGAAATTCATTTACGACGCCAACGGCAATGTGGCGCAAAGGCTGGCCTATGCAACAGCCGTCACGCCGCCCGTGGCCGCAACCACGCCGGATGCCGACACGATTCAGGCCGCCGTGGTTGCCAGTGCCGCCAACGACCGCATCGAGCGCTTTGCCTACGACCGGGCGAATCGCCAGGTTTTCCGCATCGATGCCGGTGGGGCCGCGACCGAAACCACGTTTGACGTCGCCGGCAATGCCGTGCAGACCCGGCGCTATGCCGCGCTGGTGGACGTGTCGACCCTGCCGGCCGTGGCTTCGACCTCCGCCGTCGCGCTGCTGGTGGTGGCCAGCGCGGCGAACGACCGCGTGGAAAAGCGCGCGTTCGACGCCGGCAATCGCCAGGTCTACGGTGTTGACGCCCTGGGCTATGTCCGCAAGACGGTGTACGACGGCAACGGCGCCATCAAGGGTGTGACCGAATATGCCTTGGCCATACCGGCAGCAACGGCCAGCACGGCCACCGCGATCGCAGGGGCCATCGTTGCTTCGGCCGCGAATGACCGCAGCAGCAGCTTCGTCTATGACGCCGCGGGCCGCCTGACCAGTAGCACCGATGCCCTGGGCTTCACCGAATCCAATACCTACAACGCCATCGGTGAAAAGCTCACGTTCACCAACAAGAACGGCGCCACCTGGAACTACGGCTACGACGCGGCCGGCCGTCTCGTCACCGAGACCTCCCCCCAGGTTGCGGTGACCGGCCTGCAGGTCAATGCCACGACCGGCCAGCTGGAAGTCAACCCCGCGCTCAGCGGCAACGCCAGCATCGTGACCCGCATGACGTACGACGCGCTGGGCAACCTGCTGTCGCGTACCGAAGCCTTGGGTCGCGCCGAAGAGCGCACCACCAGTTACGAGTACGACGCTGTTGGCCGCCAGGTCAAGACGATCTTTCCGCCGGTTTCGGTCTACAACGCTGCTGGCGACAACGTCACCGTCAACGGCGCCACCGGGCTTGCCACCCGCACTGAAACCCTGCAGACGCTGAGCAGTCAGACCACTTACGACGTGTTTGGCAATGCCGTCGCCAACCGCGACGTCGCCGGCGCCATGAGCTACAAGGCCTACGACAGGCTCGGCCGTCTCAGCTATGACGTCGATGCCCTCGGCTTTGTGACGGGCTATGCGCGCGACACTTGGGGCGAAGTCACCACGCTGACGCGTTACGGTTCGGCCACCACGCTGCTCACCGGCAACCCCGCGCGGCTCAGCAGCACGCAGATCGGCACCGCCCTGGCCGCGGTCGGCTTCAGCCATAGTACCGACCGCATTCTGCTGACCGAGTACGACCGCCTGGGCCGCGTCACCAAGGTGATTGAGCCACAGGGCTACGCCTACGATTCAACAGCCACCGCGGGCGCGCAGTATTTCACCGCAGGCAAGACCACGCGCAACAGCTACAACGCCTTCGGCGACCTCAGCCGTGTCGCTTTGCTCAAGAATGCCGTCACCGACACCTGGACCGCGACGGAGTATTTCTATGACACCCGGGGAGGGCAGACGGCCATCGTCGATGCCCTGGGTTACCTGACGACGCAGGCTTTCGATGCAGCCGGCAATGTCGTGGACCGTACCGAGTACGCCAGCGCCATCGTGGGCTGGAACAGCTCCGTCGCTCACACCGCGGCGCCGGCTCCTGTTGTTTCCGCCAACGACGACCGCAAGACGACCTCGATTTTTGACCGCGGCAACCGCAAGCTGTCGGACACGCGCGTCAATGTGCTGTACAGCGTCTCCACCGCCAGCACCACCGGCGTGYGCGGGAACGCGGTCACCAGCTACCTTTATGACGCCGTCGGCAACAAGACGGCCACCACTGACGCCACCGGCGCCACCACTTACAGCTATTACGACGCGATGGGTCGCGTGACAGCGGTGGCCGAGCCCTCGCGCATCGACGTGGTCACGCCGGGCACCAACGTGGTCCTCACACCGCTCACGCTGTTCCGCCGCGATGCCTATGGCAACGTGGTCAGCAAGGTGGAACTCGCCAACGGCGCGGCAGTGGCGACCGCCACAGCGTTCACGCAGGGCGCGGCATCCGGCTCTGACCGTACGACGCTGGCCGCGTACGACCGTTCGGGCCATGCCACCCAGGTGACCGACGCACTGGGCTACAACCACTACAGCTCCTACGACGCGCACGGAAACATCGCCAAGGAGTGGCAAGCCGTCACCGGCAATGACGGCGTCGCCAGGACCAAATTCCGCGTCTACCAATATGACAAGCTGGGCCGCCAGACCCACGTCATCGATCCTGCCTCCACCACGGTGCTGCAGAGCGGCCTGACAACGGGGTTTTCCTCGGATACCTACACCTACGTTACCTATGACGAAAGCGGCGCCTATGCGCTGACAGGCGCCGGCAATAGCGCAACACTCGGCTGGTCGTCGCTGATTGACGCCGGCGGCGGCCTTGTGCGGGTCCAGCTGGATTACCAGACCGTGGCCGTACCCCAGTACATCGGCCGCGATGAAAACGGCGTTCTTCTTTTCGACGGCGGCTATTCTCACGCGGCCAGTGTGACGCGCGACTTCAACGCGGCCAATGCGGCTGGCGGCGTGACGCTGGCGTGGGGCAATGCCAGCTCCGTCGACGGCGGTATCTCGCAGCTGTTCACCATACGCGTGTGGCAGCAGGATGCGGTCGGCAATTGGGCCATGAAGTGGCAAGGCAGCCCGGCGCAGGCAAACGGTTCCGGCATCACCACCGTCAACCAGGCGCAGGCCGGCGTGGTGGACACCGCCGTCGAATACAACGCCTTCGGCGAGATGACGCGCAAGGGCATCAATGGCGGGCGCGAAGAGTACTTCGACTACGACAGCGCTGGCCGTCTCTGGCGCACCAACAGCGGTGACGGTATCGCCAAGGTTTCTCTGTACGATTTGCAGGGTAACCAGACGGCCGATATCCGCAGCGCGGGCTCCGGCCGCGGCAACCTGAATCTGCTGGCGTATACGAGCGCTGACCAGGTAGCCGGCCTGGCCGATGTCCGGCGCACCGACGTGCAGTATGACGCGCTCGGCCACGTCACCCAGCAACTCCAGGCCGAACGCCTGACAAGCCAGGGCGGTGTGGCCGTCCGTGCGAACCAGGCCAACGCGGGCATTGCCTCCGTTTCTTATCCCGCATACGACTGGAATGGCAACAGCACCGGCTGGTACGGCAGCAACAACGTCTACCTGAGCTGGTCGTCTCTGGCCAATCTCGGCGGTGGCGATATTCAGGTCACGATTGACTACGTGACCCAGCCCTACACCTACGTGTCGGGCCAGACCATGGTCTATGGTGAAGACGGCACGTATACCCCCGCCAAGGACGAATCCGGCAACGTCATTGGGACCAGCTCATATGTGGGCGCGGTCGCCTCCAGCATTACCCGCACTTTGACCGGGGACCAGGCTCCCAGCGGCATGACCATGAGCTGGGTCGACTCCGGCGTGGTGGGTGGCCTTTCTGCTGTGACTCGCATGCGCCTGTACAAAAAAGATTACCAGGGCAACTGGCGGCTCATCACCGACCGCAGCAGTTTCGGCACCAACGGCAGCAGCATTGAGCTGACGGCGCCGACAGATGCGTCGACCACGCTGCAGCTGCAGTTGCGCCCGGCTGGCGCCACCACACCGGTTGAGACTGTCAGCCTTGTGAACTTCGGCGACGCACTGCGTTATGACGCCGGAACGCGCAACCTCGCGGCCTATGAATACCAGGTGCTGACAACGGTTTCCGGCGGTGCCACAACCAGCTCGGGCTGGTTGCCTGTGCCGGTGTCCGCGGCAACGGCGGGCACCAGCCAGTGGAGCCGGCCGGTCGTCAACCAGAAGACCGACCGCTGGGGCAATGTGCTCGAGATCAACGACCCGCGGGCCCCGGGCTGGAAGACCACCTACAGCTACAACGCCAACAACCAGATCGTGCGCCAGAGCCAGGCCGATACCGACGGAAACCAGAGTGCGGCCAGCCCTGTCACCGCCATTTACTACGACCGCATGGGCCGGCAACTGGCCATGACAGACGCACGTGGCAACAGCAACCTGCAGGAGTTTGACGCCGCCGGCAACCTCGTCAAGGAAACCCATGCCGATGCGGGCGTGGTGAGTTACCGGTATGACGTTTTCGGCAACAAGGTACAGGTCAGGGACGCGCGCGCGTTTGTGACCACCTTTAACTACGACAAACTCAACCGCCTGCTGAGCACGGTGCGGCCAACAGAGGCTGTGTACACCGTAGGCGCATCCAACTGGCTGGCGTATGTCAACACCCGCGCCATCACCGAGACCAGCACCTGGGACCAGGCGGGCCGCAAGCTCACCTCGACCAATGGCAACAACGAGACATTGAGCTACGCCTACGACATGCTCGACAACGTCGTGGCGACCCGCCAGCCCCTGGGCCAGACCGTCAAGGCCACCTTTGACCTGCGCGGCCGCAAGTCGGCCGAGGTTGACGCCAACACCAACAGCGCCACCTGGAACTACGACTACTTCGGCCAGCTTTACAGCCACACCGATCTGGGCGGCGCCAAATTCACCTATGCCTACGACAATGCGCGCCAGCTGGTTTCACAGACCAGCACCCGCGGCCAGAACCTGCAATACGCCTACGACGCTGCCGGCCAGCTGGTCCGTAACACTGACGCAGCAATGGGCAAGGTCACCACTTATGCGTGGGACCTGGGTGGCCATTCGGTACGCGAAAAAGTGGTGCAGGGCGGGGTGACCTACCAGGACAACTCCATGGCCTATGACGCGCTGGGCCGCTTGCGCTGGGTGGGCGACACCCGCGCCTTCATCAACCTGGAATACGACAAGATGGGCAACCGTACCCGTATCCAGACCCACGTCATCAACGGGGGCGGCGCGGTGGATGCGGACCGCTACTTCCAGTACGACGCCATGAACCGGCAGACCGTGGTCGATGCGGTCGATGCCGCCGGCAACCTGGGCACCACAGGCCACCGCATCACCTACGACGGCAGCGGAAACCGGATGAGTGATACCTACTATGGCAACCGTGTTACCTCTGGCCAGGTGGTCGATCACTACGACGCCGTCTATGGCGCCATCCCCGTGCTGGATGAATCGGGAAATTACACCTATGACGAGTCGGGTAATCTGATCACGACCTGGGGTGTCGTCGGCTACACGCCGATTTACCGGACCGACTACTACGCCAACCAGGGCACCACCGTCGAGACCTACGGCTACGACGGCCTGAACCGCCTGATGGGCGTGGTGCGCGACGGTGTGCACCTGGACTATCGCTACTACGWCGGAGCCGGCMGCGTTCTGCAGACGGGCCCCGCAGGCACCCTGCCGGTAGGCTATGTCAATGCCCTCACAGGCGGCGCATCAGGCGCCAGCGGCAGCGAAACCCGCATCAACCGCTTTGATGCCAACGGGCGCATGCTGTACCAGCGTGTGCTGCGCAGCGACAACGGCGCCAAGTACGACATCAACTACACCAGCTATGACGCCGCAGGCAACCTACAAAGCTACGCGTTGCAGAACTACGAAGGCACGGCCTACACCAACTATTACAGCTACGCGCAAAACCGCTTTGACGGCTACAAGGAAGCCAGTGTCTACGGCACCAGCACCTACTTCTCGGCCGGCACCACCAGCAGCTACTACGACGTCAACGGCAACCTGACGGCCATCACCGACAGCACCAACGGCGCTGTCAACCGCAACTTCGTCAATGATGCGTCGGGCAAGGCCCTGTACACCGCCCAGAACGGCCAGGTTCAGCGCCAGCTCATCGTTGCGGGCGAAGTGCTGGGCCGCTACGGCAATGCCTCCAATGGCGCCAACGTGGTGGACTTCAACTTCGGCTACCAGCCCATCAACGGCAGCTATCCCAAGCCCAGCCCGGGCACCTACATCGTGGCGCCCAACGACACCCTGCAAAGCATTGCCAGGGGCGCCTACGGCGACAGCTCGCTCTGGTACCGCATCGCCGAAGCCAATGGCCTGGCCAGCGACAGCGACCTGAGGATAGGCCAGACCCTGACCATCCCCAACCGGGTCGGGACCATCAACAACAACGCCAATACCTTCAAGCCTTACGACCCGAGCGCGATCGTGGGCGACACCACGCCCAACCTGCCGACGCCTCCGCCGCCTGCGGCGCAGAGCGGCGATGACGGGTGCGGCTTCTTTGGGCAGGTCCTTGTCATTGCCATCGTCGTGGTGGCCGCAATTTATACCGCTGGCGCTATGGCGGCCTCTGGCGCGCTGGGGAGCTCGGCAGCGGCAACCGCTGCTGCAACGAGCGGTGTTGCCTTTGGGACCGCTGGAGCCACCACATTTGGAGCAACATTGGCCGCCGGTGGTGCCGTTCTGGGAGGCGCCGCAGGAATAGGTGTCGCTGTTGCAGCCGGCGCGATTGGCAGCGCGATTGGCTCCATTGCCGGTCAGGCTGTTGGCATTGCCACCGGCATGCAGCAGGATTTCAACTGGGATGGCGTTGCCTTGGCCGCGATCAGTGGCGGGGTAGGCGGTGCCCTGTCAGGCTTTGCGCCACTGGGCGKACAAGCCGGCAGCCTCGGCAATGTCATGGTGCGTTCGGCCGTTGGCAATGCGATAACGCAAGGTGTGTCTGTCGCGACCGGTTTGCAAGACCATTTTGATTGGCGTGGTGTGGCTGCCAGCGCCGTGGGTGCCGGTGTGGGTTTTGAGGTTGGCGAGAGGCTCGGCAAGACGAATATCAACCCCTTTGCGGCAAGAATGTTGACCGGCTTGGCCGCAGGCACGGCCACCGCCATTGCCCGGGGCGGTAGGATTGCCGTGCAGCAGATTGCGACGGATGCATTCGGGAATGCGTTGGGCTCGGCGTTCCGAGACAACTTGGAATCAAGTACGGTGGGTTACGACCAGACAGTTGGGGGAGGCAGTAACAATGAGCCGTGGAATGGGGGTGAGAGTTGGGCTGCGGACGTAGCTAATAGACGGGCAGCCAATCCAATCTACGTAGCGCAGGGGGACCAGTTGGGTGGCCTGGACGATATCAACGGGATGGATCTTCAAAGCGACAACTATCGCGCGCCGCCAACTCATACTGTCAAGACTGGTCAAACTCTGTCAGGTATTACGGGTCGGAACGACGCAGCGTATCTGGACAAACTTGCCCAATACAACGGGCTGGCCTCTCGCCACGATCTTGGTGCAGGTCAAGTTTTACAAATACCCGACGATACAACCTTGGCTGGTGTAGTGGTATCGCCAGAGGTGGCCGGCCGTGGGGCCATGGGCGGGACCTACTTTGCAAAACGTCAAGCGGATGCCATTGCGCGTGAGGCAGGCCCGGATCGCTGGCGTAACTATGACGACCCAGTGGATCTTATGGATCGATACTTGTCACATCCCGCTATTCCGCTAGATCGACCGATAACGCTGGATGATGTCCTGTCTGCTGCAGGGAAGACTGCAAAATGGGTGGTGGGTGCGGACTATGCGAAAACCGGCAAAGGTTTAGTCCCGGATATTGTCAATGGCACCATTGCTATCGGCGGTGCTGTTGGGGATTTGATAGGCTACAGCGAGTTCACCCGATTGAAGGCTGAGGGGGCTATTCCGAGCGATAGCAACTACGAGCCTATGAGTGATTTTGGTCGCGCCGTAAAGCAGTACGGACCTGGTGCGGTGGGCATTGAAACTCTCAAGAACCTGCCGGGTGTCAGGTCATTGCTTGCGTTTGATCGTGGGGACAATGTGGGGGGCCTCTCCTCGTTTGGAGAGGACATCATAATGTTTGGCGGAGTTCCAAAGGTTATTGCTGCGTTCAAGGAATCGATGGCAATTGAGGCGGGGGCAAATAGGTTGCCCCTGTCATTCGAAGATAGCTTGGTGGTGCAAGGAGATGCGTCTCGTGCTCAAATCGTAAAAACAATCGGCGATGCAGCACAGCCGTCGCTTGAAAGTATATTAAGACTTGACCCTAATGCGCGTATTGGGTTTAGAGGAAGTCTTGTTGATGGATTGAAGAACGACACGAAACTGGGCGTGAATGGCGAACGAGTTGCATTTGATGGCACCGTCGCCACAAAAAATGGTAAACCCTACACAGGCCCGCAAGGCTACGACGCCGATTTCTTCGTCGTTAGCGATGATTTGGCCGCTCAGTTTTCGAAAAAGACTTTCTTCAGGGATATAACTAAGTTGGATGGATCATTGAAGAGTACGTTTCAGGAGTTTGGGAATACCATGCAGAGTAGTCCAATTCTTGGAGGTATGAAAACTGAACTTCCTGGGTTCAGGGTCTTCAGCACGGCTGAAATGGCAAAAAAATCGGGATCTCAATATTACTTCTTACGAGGTAGACAGTAATGGGTGAAATTCGATGAGAAACATACTAGCTACAGTGGAGGTTTCAGGTGTTATGCCGTTAGAAGAAATGGCAGGCAAACTCGGTAC
>NZ_JBFUCA010000040.1:0-15122 GCF_056405475.1 Polaromonas sp. P1_G4 | reverse complement strand
GGATAGGCATACACATTGCCCGGCAAGTCTGTGCCGCAGGCAGCCAGCATGTCGAAATGGTCGTTCGGCCCGCAACCGCGCAACTGCTCCAGGTGGCGGCGCAGCGGCCCTTCGGGCAGCAGGTTCTGGAAGAAGGCCGGCAGGCGCCCGCCTTCGGCATTGAAGAATGGCGTGTTCACATAACTGCGCCAGAAAATCTCCCGGCGCTGTGGGTCGTCGTCGGTGGCAGCCCAGGAGAACACCGGCGAATCCGGGTTGGACCAAAAAACCTCGTCTGGAATGAAACGTGTGAGCGCGCTGCTGCCCGTGCCGTACTGGAACAGCAGGCCGGCACGCAAGGTGCCGATATAAATATCGAGCGCCAGAACGTTCATGGATTAGGGCCTGACGTTCTTGATGTTTGCCCCAGCGAGCTGGGAAGTTTCGGCCACGATGCGGTCCACCCGCGACAAGGCCGGCGCCGGCCCTTCGGCGGCTTGCGCCTGCAGCCCTGCAGCCACCACCTTGGGCAGCAGCAGCACCTCCAGCCCAAGCTGGTCGGCAATGGCCATCAGCGTGGTCACGCGTGGCGCCGTCTTGCCTTGCAAAACGCTGCGCACCGACAAAGGCGTCAGCCCCGTGCTTTCGGCAACGGCCTGGTAATCCAGCCCCAGGCGCTGGCGCTGGCTTTCCAGGTTGGCTGCAACTTCAGACAATGTTTTCATAGATAGAAAAATATCGTTTCTTGTTAAAACGATAGTATTTTATCTAATCAAACAACAAATATCAATACTAAACTAGCGTTTCATACAAAAACAATACTTAACCATCTATTACCGAGAGACTGACTTAATCCCTGCAGCGTCGCCGCATGCATGGGACAGCACGAACAGCTAGTCGGCATAAACACCGGCCGCCTTGATGATGGGCCCCCACCGGGCAATTTCGTTGCCCAGAAAGCTGCGGTGCCCGGCCAGCGTGGCACGGTCATCCTCCACGACCTGTATGCCTGAGGCAATTTGCGCCTGCCTGAAGGCAGGTGTTTTCATGGCCGTCCGCAGCACATCATTGAGCCGTTGCTGGATGTGCGGTGGCGTGAYCTTCGGCGCATAAAGGGCAAACCAGATGCTCAGCTCGACACCCGAAATACCGAACCGTGCCATGGTCGGAACGGCGGCGAGCGACGTGCCGGTCAGGGGTTTGGCGGAGGTCACGGCAATTGCCTTGAGCTTGCCGGCCTGGATATGGCCGACCGTCGTAGGGGTGGGGTCACAGATCATGTCCACATGCCCGCCAAGCAGGTCCGCCACTGCGGGCGCACTGCCACGGTAGGGCACGGTCGTAATGCTGACTTTCAATGAAGACTGGAGCAGCAAGCCGCACAGGTGCGATGACGAGCCCACACCGGCGTGCGCCAGCCTCACCTGCGGCTGCCGGGCCATCCAGCGGATGAGGCTCACCAAGGAGTCCACGGGCACCTGCGGCCGCGCAACCAGCACCAGAGGCGTGTCGACCACCACTCCCAGCGGCGCGAAATCCACATCCGGCTTGAAGCCCAGGTTCCGGTACAGCGCCGGTGAAGTCGCCATGCCGATGTGCCCCATCAGCAGCGTGTGACCATCGGCTGGAGCCCGCATGGCGATGACCGTGCCGAGGTTACCGCCGGCGCCGGACAGATTCTGGATAACCACAGGCTGGCGCAGCTGGGCCTGCATGGGCACGGCAAGCTCCCTGGCCAGTTTGTCCATGGGCCCCCCGGCCGCAAAGGGCACGATCAGGGTGACCGGTTTGGTGGGATAGGCCTCCTGAGCGCACGCAGACGCAGCGCAGAAGGCGAGCATGAAGGCAATGCAGATGGCTCTGGTCATAAATCCCCCTCGGGTTGGTTAAACGGATACGGATTGCGTTGCCAGGCCCCCGGCGGCAGGCGGCGGCCTGCGCGATGCGTCCACCTCGCGCGCACCAAAAGACAGGTGTTCGTTCACATCAAGCAGCGCATTCACTGCGGCTTCGTCCAGCCCGCACTGCAAGCCCACCAGGGCAGCCGCTATCGATACGCCCTCCACCCTGGACTTCTGGCAGGCACGGGCAACCAGTTCATGCGCGCGGTTCAGGCCGATGCGCCTGGCCAGCGCCATCTGCACGGTCTCGGTGACGATCGCCCCGTCTGTGAGGGCCACATTGCGCGCCATCCTTGCGGAGTCCACCACCAGTTCGTCCAGCATGGTCGTGGCCTGTGCCAGAAGGGCTCCCATCAGGGAGAAGCACAGCGGCACTGCATGCAGCTCGACATACCAGGCGTCCAGCGACCTTTCGTTCTCCACGAGCGCCGCGTCCAGCATCATCGGAGCCGTGTGGAACAGCATTCTCGACAGGGCGACGACGGACGACGCCGCGACCGGATTGTTTTTCTGCGGCATGGTGCTGCTGGCGCCCCTGCCAGCGGCAAAAGCCACTTCACCGACTTCCGTGCTGGAAAGCATCAGCAGGTCCCGGCCGATCTTTCCGAGCGTCGCAGCGATCTGCGACAAAAGAAGCACCGCCTCGGCCGGGCCGTCACGCATGCAATGCCACGCAACATCCGGTTCATTCAACCCCAGCTTTTGCATCAGGCGCCGGCGTGTTTCATGCCCCGCGCCGGAGAACGAAGCCAGCGTGCCCACGGCGCCACCCAGCTGCCCGGTCGCCACGCGCGGCACAGCCTCTGCAAGCCGGTCCATCTGCCGCAGCACGCCCGAATTCCAGACCGCAGCCTTGAAGCCGAACGTGACGGGCAACGCATGCTGCTGATTGGTCCGTCCGGCCTGGATGGTGCGCTGGTGGGCCGTGGCCAATGCGCCCAGCGCCCCCGAAAATTGCGCCAGCGAATCGCCGATCAGTGCGAATGCTTCCTGCATCTGAAGCGCCAGTGCGCAATCCATCACGTCCTGGGTCGTTGCGCCATAGTGGACATACTGGCCCAGGTCACCGCGGCACAGCTTGACCACCTGGTTCACCAGCCCCACCATGGGCAGGCCGACCATGCGTGTCTTCTGCCTGAGTTGCGCAAAATCAATGTTTTCGACGTGGGCAACGCGACAGATTTCATCAGCCGCATCCTGAGGAATCACACCCAGTTCAGCCTGCACGGCGGCAAGTTCACGCTCGAAACGAAGGCAGCGGTCGACAAAATTCCGCTCCGAAAAAATGCCCGCGATGGCCCCGCCGTCATGCAAATCACTGAAGAGCTGGTTCATTCGTCAGGCCCTTTGCGTTGCCACAGATGTTGCTAGGTGAAACAAACTGTATCCAATATGATGTCTCGGTAAAAACGATTTGTTGTGATCCCTCCGTTCTCTTTTAGCGATGGGTTGACCATGAATGTTCTGGGCCTGAAAACGTTTGCCGCCGTCGCCAGCCAGGGCGGCATTACCTCTGCCGCGCAAACGCTGCACACCGTGCAATCCAACATCACCCWGCGCATCCGGATGCTGGAATCGGAGTTGGGCCTGGCGCTTTTCAAGCGCCATAGCCGGGGCATGGAACTGACGCGGGCAGGCCAGCGGCTGCTGCCCTATGCCAACCGCATCGTGGCGCTGATGGATGAAGCGCAGGCCGCGGCCAAAGGAGAGGAAGACGCTCCAGCTGTCCTAACAATCGGCTCAATGGAGACCACCGCTGCGGTCCGGCTGCCCTCGCTGCTTGCCGCATACCGCCGCGTGCTTCCGCAGGTGGCCATCTCGCTGGAAACCGGCCCGACCGCGACGCTGATCGAGGCCGTGCTCACGCGGCGCCTGGACGGCGCGTTCATCGCCGGCCCGCTCAACAACCATGCGCTGGTCAGCCTGGTCGCGTTCGAAGAAGAACTGGTGCTCGTCTCGTCTGCCAGCTGGGTGCGCCCCAGTGAGCTCGGCAGGCGCCTGGAAAACGGCGCGGCGGCGATCATGTTCAAGACCGGCTGCTCTTATCGCCAGCGGTTCGAACAGCTTCTGAGCGAGCGCGGCTGGCCCAGGTACACCCGGCTTGAAATGGGCACACTGGAAGGCATCCTGGGCTGTGTTGCCGCAGAGGTCGGCATCTCGCTGCTTCCACGGTCCATTGTCGAAAACGCGGCCAACAGGTCCGCCTTACGCTGCCATCCATCGACCGGCAAGAAATACGCCGTCAAAACACTTTTTATCCGCCGGCGCGACGAGCATCCCGGCGAAGCCTTGCAGCAATTCATGAACCTGCTGTAAGCCAAGCGCATGGCATCAGAACACAGCCCCTAACCAAATTTGCGCGCTGCATCCAGCGCCAGCCCGGCGCCGATGCTGCCGAAACGGTCGCCTTCCACACTGCGTGCCTGCGGCAGCAATGCTGAAATTTGCTCACGCAGCAAAGGCACGCCGCTGGAGCCGCCGGTGAAAAATACGGTATCAATGTCGTCGGCGTTGACAACCGCGTCCTTGACCAGCCCCATCACGGTACGCGCCACGGTGCCGACCAGTTCACTGATGGCCGCGTCGAAATCGGGCCGGTGCAGGGTCAAGGTCTCGCCCGGTGCAATGCGCCCCAGGTCCATGGTGGTTTCAGGCGCGTCAGAAAGCGCGATCTTGGCCGCTTCCACCTGCATGGCCAGCCAGTGCCCTGCCCGTTCGCGCACCAGGTTTTGCAGGCGGTCCAGTTTGTCTTTCTCGATTGCGCCGCGCCGGATATCGCTGATCTGCGTCCACGACTTCTTGCTGTAGACCTGGTTGATGGTGTGCCAGGTTGCCAGGTTGAAGTACTGGGCCGATGGCACCTGCAACCCGCTGTGAAGCAGGCTGCCCAGGCCCAGCGTGGGCATCACGCTCGCAAGGCTCAGGTATTTGTCGAAGTCGGTGCCGCCTATGTGCACGCCGCCGCTGGCCAAAATATCATCACGCCTGTCTGCCTTGCGGGCACGCTCGGGCGACAGGCGCACCAGCGCGAAGTCCGAGGTGCCGCCGCCAATGTCAACCACCAGCACAAGCTCTTCACGCCTGATCTGCGACTCGTAGTCGAACGCCGCCGCAATCGGCTCGTACTGAAAGGCAATTTCTTTGAGGCCCACCGCGTGCGCGATTTCGGCCAACGTGTTTTCAGCCCGTTTGTCAGCCGCAGCGTCGTCATCCACAAAAAATACGGGGCGGCCCAGCACGGCCTGGTTGAAGGGCTGGTCTGCAGCTTTTTCAGCGCGGTGCTTGAGCTCGCCAATGAACTGTGCCAGCAGCACACGAAACGGCAGCGCGCGGCCGGCGACCTCGGTGTGCTCATCAATCATGGCCGTGCCGAGCAGGCTTTTGAGCGAACGCATCAGGCGGCCTTCATGGCCGGCCAGGTAATCGGCCAGCGCCGCCCGGCCATAGCTGACGTGCTCGTCTTCGGCATGGAAAAACACCACCGACGGCAGCGTCGGTTTGCCGTCTTCAAGCGTCAGCAACGCGGCTTGCCCGGGCCGGCTCCAGCCCGCAGTGGAGTTGGAGGTGCCGAAGTCGATCCCGCAGGCGCTGGACGCGGCGCTCACCGCCCGGCCGGCTTGGCGAAGCCGCTTTCGGCCCAYGCCACGGCGCTGGCGCGGTTGAGCTTGAAGGACGGCGCCACGCGCACCTGCGCGAGCTCTTCGCCCGTTTCGTCGGCGGCGCTGAGCAGGCCGTGCGGGTTGTCTTCGTCCGGAACGATGTCGAGCGAAACCGTGATGCGCGCTGCATTGGCCGTCACGGTGATGCTTTGGTGCAGCGTGGCATGCAGCTGTTGCTCATGCCTGCGCACAAATTCGGAAGCAGTTTTGACCAGCGTGCTGAAAGCCGGGCCATCCAGCGGCTTGGGATTTTTCTTGTCGCGGCCCATGGTCCACGGGCCGACCAGCGCGGGCTCGGGTTCGCCGTCCTTGATCATGGCGACAGCCCAGCCGTCGTCGTCTTCGTTCTTGATGACCTTGGCCGTCCAGCCGTCACCGCACCAAAGGCGCGGCTCCTGGATGTTTGGCGGGGTGTCGTGGAGAGATTCATCGGCCGGGCCGGCCGGCAGGGTGCGGGAGTCAATCAAAACGCAGGTCACTCGGGTCGGGCACCCCGGCAGCGGGGCCAGGGGCAAATTCAGGTGTACGCACCGCCTTCAAATAACACGGTGCGCCTCGGACCCGGATTTTACCGCCCGCTCACAAACCCAGGTCGCTCAAGCCCGGATGGTCGTCGGGCCGGCGCCCCAGCGGCCAGTGAAACTTGCGTTCGGCGGGCTTGATGGGCAGGTCGTTGATGCTGGCGTGGCGCACGGCCATCAGGCCGTTCCCGTCGAACTMCCAGTTTTCATTGCCGTAGGAGCGGAACCAGTTGCCCGCATCGTCGTGCCACTCGTAGGCAAAACGCACGGCAATGCGGTTGCCGCCAAAGGCCCAGAGTTCCTTGATGAGGCGGTAGTCCAGCTCGCGCACCCATTTGCGCGACAGCAGGCCCGCGATTTCTTCGCGCCCCGTGACGAACTCGGCGCGGTTACGCCATTTGCTTTGCGGCGTGTAGGCCATGGAAACACGCTGCGGCTCACGCGTGTTCCAGCCGTCTTCGGCGGCACGGACTTTCTGCACGGCGGTTTCAAACGTAAAGGGGGGAAGCGGTGGCCGTGATTCCATGAAGATCTCCTGGGGTTGAACAAAATGGGCGAAATGGGCAGAAAACCAGATGTAGACAGATTTGTCTACTTTGATGAAATTCTGTCACATGTAGACAGATCTGTCTATGTCGCATCTACAATGACGCCATGGACCTCTCCACCCTCCCCGCACGCGAGCGAATCCTCGTCACGGCACACGAACTTTTCTACCGCGACGGCCTGCGCGCCACCGGCATCGACCGCATCATTGCCGAGTCGGGCGTGGCCAAGCTCACCTTCTACCGGCACTTTCCCAGCAAGGACGAGTTGATCCGCACCTTCCTGGACTACCGGCATGAACGCTGGATGGGCTGGTTTGTCGACGCGCTGGGCCGCCATGGCGCGCGACCCGGCGGCGGGCTGGCGCCGCTGGTGCAGGCCATGGCCGAATGGTTTGCCGACCCGGCGTTTCGCGGTTGCGCTTTCATCAACGCCGTGGCGGAAGTGGGCGGCACCCTGCCGGGTGTGGCAGACATTGCACGCCGGCACAAGCAGGACATGCAGCAGGTCATTGCCGATTTGCTGCCCGGTGGCGCGGGCCAGGCAGAGGCGGCGCGGGCAGCCGCGCTGGCAGTGGACGGCGCCATCGTACGGGCGCAGATGGACGGCGCTGACGCGGCGCTGGCGGGCCTGCGCCTATTGCTGAACGGGCTGGACAGTCCGGCCGGCAAAGCGGGCGGCCGCTAGGTTTTTCCAGGCCGGCGCGATTTTTCTTTGGGCCGCGACGCAAGCGCAACACCCGCACGCTCAGCCACCTTCACGGCGGGGCGTTTGCCCGACGCCACCCACTCGCCGTAAAAGTCGATCTTGCTGTCCAGCAGCTTGAGTGCCAGTTGCCATTCGGCAATCATGTCCTTGACCTGCGCGCGGTGCGCGGCCAGCAGCGCCTGCCGCTGCCTGAGCGTGCTGCTGCCCTGCTTGACCAGCGCGGTGTACTCCCGCATTTCGGCAATCGACATGCCGGTGCGCCGCAGCCGGTCCATCAGGTCCAGCCAGCTGATGTGCAGATCGCCATAGACGCGTCGGCCGCCGGCGTCGCGCGTCACGCCGGGGATCAGACCCTGTGCCTCATACCAGCGTATGGTGTGCACGCTGCGCCCGGTGCGTGCGGCAAGTTGCCCGATCAGAAAACTTTCAGCCATGCCCGACTGTATAACGGCTCAGGCGGCCAACGCGGGCGCCTCCAGCGCAGCGCTCACCAGGGCGGTGTCGAAGTACTCCGTCAGCTCTTTCATTTGCCCGCCTTCCATGCGGCAAACATAGCAATAGCGGTTGTTGTAGGCCTTGCCGGCATGGGTGGTAACTTGCCCGCGGAACTCGATGACGACCATGTCGCCGTCGGCCATGACGCGCTCTGTGGTGCTGACAYAGGGCGTGGCGAACTGGGCAAACAGCGGCCGCAGCAGCTCGGTGACGACGGCCTGCTTGCCGCGGTAGGTGCGCGACCAGGGCGTGCTGCCCTCAAGGGTCCAGCAGAAATCGTCTGCCATGGCGTCGACAAATGCCTGGCCGTTGCCTTTGTCCAGTTCAGCCATGACCTCCTGCATGCGCAGGCGGTTGGCCGCTGTGATGTCGGTGGTGGGTGCTGCACTCATGATGAAACTCCTTGAAGGCTTCTTCGCATCGACTGCGAAGTGGGTATGAAGTGGGTAAAGGCCGGCAACATTGCCAGGGCCCTGAAAGGATTGGAATACCTTGAGTGCACTCAAGGTCAAGCCCTGGAGGCAGAATCCCGCAAAATCCACCATGAAATCGGCCGCCAGCGCAATGTGGTCAAGCGCGAGCAGCTATTTTTTTAATAGCAAACCTACAATGGCGCATGAACCCCAAAAAGCCTGCAACGAGTGAATGGGTCAGCAAGATGCTGGCGGTGCTGAAAACCGGCAACACCCCGGCAGCGCTGGCCCAGATCAAGGCCACCACCAGCAGCAAGGACTTGCAGCAATTGCACGCCGCGCTGGAGAAAGCGCAACTCCTCAAACAGCTCAAGAGCGTTGACACCGCCATTTCCGACCAGTTGCGGGCGCTGGCCTCGCCTCGGCTGAGYCGCTCGCCCTGAACGCTTCAGGTCCGCTCCCTTTCAGGCGGGGCGGATTTCAAACTGCGCGTCGCCCATATACCGGTTCGGTCCCAGCGCGGCCGTCACGGCAGCCAGCTCGGCCGCCTGCCATTGGTTGAAGATTTCCAGTTCGTCGCTTGACAGGACATCTTCGGCCGGCGCTTCGCCGTAAGTCGCCACCAGTTTCATGTAGGCCGCGTACACCGGCCAGACCAGGCTTTCGTCTCCCAGCTCGGTTTCCACCGCCGTTCGGAAGCGTTGCTCAGCGGCCTGCAGCTCTTCTGCGGAGGCGTCTTCATAGGCGTAAAGCCTGAGGCGGTAGCTCACGGTTGTTTCTCTCAAGGCAAAACGGGACAAGGATCAGGGCGTTTGCGACTTCACCGGTGCAGGAGGCATGCCCTGCGTCAGCTCGATGCGGCGCCGCAGCTTTGCAGCTTCCTGGGTGTCGCCACCCTGCTCTGCCCGTCGCAGCTGAACGCCCAGCCAGGCCAGCAGCGGCCGGCGCCAGCCTTTCACAGACGCCGTATCAATCGCCTGGGTGATCACGGCAGGACTGGCTTTACCGGCCTGCAGCATCACGCCGGCAGCCACCAGTTTCGACAACGGGTCGGCAATGGCCGCCACAGCACCGACGTCACCAGCCGCCGCCCGGCGTTGCGCTTCAGGCAGCAAGGCAATGCCCTGCGGCTGCACCTGACCCTTGAGGTAATCAGCGTAGGCGCGCTGGGCGTCGGTGGCGTCTTCGCGCAGTTTCTCAAAACCGGTGCAGGGCTCGTCCAGCACCAGGCTGGCAACCCGGGTGGCGCAGTGCAGCAGCTCGGCGGTGGCTAACAGTTCGGCCCGGCCGGAGCGTGTCAGCTGCGTGCGGGCGCGCCCGAGTTCGGCCATCTCGACGCGGCTGTTGCCTTCCATGTAGGCGGCCACAGAGCGGTCCATCGAACCTTTGGCCTCGAGTTGCCAGTCGGGCGGTTGCGGGCCGCCGGCACAGGCGGCCAGCAGCAAGGCCGAAGTCAGCGCGGCGGCATACGTAAAGATGTTCTTCATGGCAGCTTCATCTCCGCATCGCGGGCGTCTTTGGCGAAAGGCCATTTGCGGCTGATTTCGTTGATCAACCCCTCAACCTTGCGCAGGCTGGCTTCCACGTCGGCGCGCAGCACGCCCAGGTCGTCAGTGGCATCTTTGGCGTTGCGGGTGACGGCCTGGGCGTCCTGCAGCAATGCATCCACTTTCTTGAGGCTGGTGCGGGCCTCGCCCAGCATGGCGTTGAGCTGAACCACGGTGGCCCGGGTTTCGGGCATCAGTCCCTTGTCGCCGAACACCTGGGTGTCGGTCTTGGCGGCCAGCCCGTCGAGTTTGGTGAGTAGCGAGTTGGTGCGCTCCAGCGTGGCGGCAAACTTTTTGGCCTCGGCCTCGCTGCCCAGCAACACTGTCAACGCACCGCCCGGCCCGTTCAGCCGCTCCGTCAGCGTCTGCAGGTTGGCCAGACTGGTACCCACCGCACCGCCGCTTCCCGTCAGGGTGTTGAGGTTTTCAATCAGGTCCTTGGCGGCAGCGATCACTTTGGGCACTTCGCCGGCCGCATCGCCCAGCAGCACCGTGCGTTCCGCGCCGTCGGGCAGCAGCGGGTCGTTCAACAAGCCGGTGTAGGCGCGGATGTTGGTGCCGCCGACGAGGCCGCGTACCAGCGTGAAGACGCTGGTGGTGCGCAGCCAGTGGGCGTCCTTGGCGGCCACATCCACCAATATGCGGGCCTTGCCGTCGCTGGCCAGCTCGATGCGCTTGACGCGGCCTATCGGGAAACCCGAGAAAGTCAGGTCCATGCCGACCACCACGCCTTCGGAGTCTTCGGCGATGAGCACCAGCCGCTGGGTGGACTCAAAGGCCCCGCGCGCATACATCACATAAAGGGCCGAGCCCACCACCAGCAGCAGCATGAAGATCAGGAGAAGCCGGGCCTTGAATTCCAGGTTGGCGATTTCCGCCGGCGAAGACTCCGGCTCCCGCGCGGGCTGGAGCGGATCCGGCCGGCCGTGCTCAGGGGATGAAGGGTCGTGGGGTGAGCTCATGGATTGTTATTTGGTATTTATTGAGGCGGTCAATAATAGTTGCCGACCAGCGAAGCCACTTCAATCAGCAAAATCACGGCGAACATGCGCACGAGGCCGCGCATCTCGGCGCTGGTGCGCACGCTGGCTTCGCCCATGCCGTAAAGCGCCGAGGCCATGGGGATCAGCGACACGGCCAGGCAGAAGAACAGGGTTTTGAGCACAAAGATCAGCGTGACGGAAGGGCTGAAGACCTGACCGAACAGCCGGGTATAGGCCGCCAGGCCCGACAAGGCGAAGCCGTAGGTTGCCAAATAAGCCACCACCAGCGCCACCACGCAACTAAGCGCAGCCAGCGTGATGCCGGAGAACATGCCCGCCACCACGCGCGGCAGCACCTCGCGCCGCACCGGCTCGATGCCGCGCTCGCGCATCTCGTCGAGTTCGCCGCTGGCCTGCATGGCCGTGAGTTCGGCGCCATCAGGGATGGTGCAGCGCAGCGCCACAAAAAGCGCCGCCGTCAGCGGAATAAGTTCAAGCACCAGCACGCGGATCACGACCTGCAACGCGTACTGCGACAAGCCGTAGCTCAGCGCGGTCACCAGCACGATCCGCGTGAGCACCACGGTGACCAGCGCGCACAGCAAGGTAAAGCCCAGCAGGATGGGCGCCGTGTTGATGTAGATGTGGCGGGACAGCACCGTGCGGCTTTGCGGGCTGTAGCTGGAAGGCGAGAGGGTCAGCACCAGGATGATCGCGCCCAATTTCACCAGGCGCCACCATTCGATCAGCCAGTGCTGGGCGGTACGGCGTGTTTGCGAGAGGCGGCCTTGCCAGGATGATGCTGTTGAAGCCATTGGGCCATGATACCCGCGGGCTATTGCCGTCGATGTAGGATGGCAGGCGTTTTGCGCGGCGTGGGCCAGCTCCCGGCCCACGATCACCGCCATCCTTCTTTCTTCATTTCGTCACCGTTTCATCATGGCCATTGACACCTGGACCGCCTACTTCCTCGCCTCCATCCTGATCGCGCTCTCACCCGGCTCGGGCGCGGTGCTGGCCATGAGCCATGGCCTGAGCTACGGCATGCGGCGCACGCGTGCCACCATCGCGGGCTTGCAGATCGGGCTGGTGGTGATTTTGCTGGTGGCCGGGGCGGGGGTGGGCTCATTGCTGGTGGCGTCCGAGCTGGCCTTCAGCATCGTGAAAATCCTGGGCGCGCTCTACCTCATCTATATCGGCTGGTCGCAGTGGCGCTCATCGAACGGTATAGCAGCGGAAGATGCCGGCCCCGCAGCCGATGCGAACGGTATTTCAGCGCGCAGGCGCTTTCTCACCGGCCTGCTGACCAACGTCACCAACCCCAAGGGCATTCTTTTCATGGTCGCAGTGCTGCCGCAGTTCATCAGCCCCGCCAGGCCGCTGTGGCCCCAGTTGCTGGTGATGGCGCTCACGACTGTGGCGGTCGACACCGTGGTGATGCACGGCTACGCATTTGCCGCGAGCCGTTTGCAAAAGCTGTTCAGGAACGCACGTGCGGTGCGGCTGCAAAACCGGCTGTTCGGTGGCATGTTGATGGCAGTGGGTGCGGGCCTGTTCTTTGTCAAACGCAGCCACGCTGCGGCGCATTAGACGCGTCGATCGCTATCAAAACAGTAGCTACTCGCGCATACCCCTAAAGGGCTGGAGCCCTAAAACCCTCAAAATAGCAGCGCCATGCCCTCAAGCCGGCCGGGGCCCAGCTTGCGACACAATGCCCGCCAGCTTGCGCAGGGCGCTGTCGGTCTCGCTGGAAAACGGTGAGCCGCAACTGATGCGCAGGAAGTGGTCAAAGCGGTTCGAGTTGGAAAACATGGAACCGGGCGCCACCCGTATGCCCTGCCGGATGGCGATGTCGAATACCGCCTGCGCTGAGGTACCCGCCGGCAACTCCACCCAGAGCATCATGCTGCCACGGGGCACCGACAACCGGGTTCCGGCGGGAAAGTGCGCCGCAATCGCCTCGGCCATCTGCTCGCGCTGCACGTTGAGCATGCGGCGCAGCCTGGCCAGGTGGCGGTCATAGGCGCTGGAGGCCATGAACTCGGCCACGGCCAGCTGGCCCACCATGTCGTTGGCGCGGCTTTGCGCGTACTTGAGCATCTTGATGCGCGCCTGCCAGCGTCCGCCGGCGACCCAGCCCAGACGCAGCCCGGGCGCCAGGGTCTTGCGCAGCGATGCGCAGTAAATCACCGAGCCGCTTCGGTCCCAGGCCTTGGCCGCCTTCAGCGGAATGTCGTCGGGCCCCAGCGCGCCATAGGTATCGTCTTCAATCAGCGCGACCTGCTGGCGATCACACAGTGCGACGAGCTTTTCCTTTTCGGCGTCGGGCATCACGCTGCCGAGCGGATTGTGGAAATTGGGGATCACCACCACGGCGCGTATGCGGTCGTGCGTCTGGAAGGCCAAATCCAGCGCCTCCACGGAAATCCCCAGCTTCGGGCTGGTGGGAATCTCCAGCGCGCGCAGACCCAGGCTTTCGAGGATCTGCAGCAGGCCATGGTACGTCGGTGACTCGACGGCCACGGTGTCCCCCGGCCGAGCCACCGCACGCAAGGCAACGTTCAGCGATTCAATACAGCCGTGCGTGACCAGGATGTCTTCCGCTGACAGCCGCATGCCGGCCTCCAGCGCCCGCTTGGCCAGCACGGCATTGAGCGGTGAATCGTTGAGGAAGTCCGGCGGGTTCACCAGCAGTTGCGGGTGCTTGCGCAACGCGCGCGTGGCGGCGTTTTTGAGGGCCTCGGCCGGGTACATCTCGGGCGAGCCGTAGGTGCCTGCCAGGTTGGTCACCAGCGGGTAGACATCGCATTTGGCGACGAAATCGGACACCCGGTCATGGATGCCGACGTACTGTGCCGGATCCAGCCTGTGGCCGCATTCCGGCTCGCTGGGCGGCTGGATATCCATCCGGCGACGCTTGAGCACAAAGTAGCCCGAACGCGGCCGCGCCTCCAGCAGGCCTTCGTCTTCCAGCGTGTGGCAGGCCTCCACCGCCGTCGACAGGCTGACCTGGTGCAGCCGCGTCAGCGCCCTGACGGACGGCATGCGCTGCCCCGGCATCAAAACGCCGGACTGGATCGCCTGGCGGTAATGGCTGGAGAGCTGTAAATACAGCGGTTGCGACAGGGATGGCGAGGGTTGCAGGTCCATAAACCGAATGATCCGTGAAGGGGAAGCCGGGACACAGCCACAGATGGGGCGAAATCAGACCATAACAGATGAATAAACAGTCATCTGTACCGATACAGAAAGGACTTGCCTGGCTCTGTCGGGGAAGTGCCGGTCTCTTTAACCTTGATGTCTCCTTCCCCCGTTTTTCCAGTTCACCAACCCATGAATGGAGCCGCCATGAAAGAGCACTTTGCACCTCGCCACCTTCAACTGGACGCCGGTGAGTCCCTGTTTTTTCACACCAAGGCGGGCAGCGCCCTGATCAGCACCTCGGGCACGCTGCTGGTGACCGGCACCCCGCGCTGGCTTGGCGAGCAGGTCTTTCGCGACAGCATGCCGCTGGAGGCGGGACAGTCGCATACCGTCGCCCAGACCGGATGGATCACGGTGACCGCCCAGCACGGGGGCGCAGCATGCGTGCTGAACCAAGCCTCGGCAAAAGCCCCGGGCCAGACGGGAAGCGTGCTTTTAAGGTACTTTTCAGGAATCGTGAAGGCCGTGCGCAGCTGGCTGCGTAGCGCCGAGGCTGCATAGGCGCCGCCGGAAATAAATTGCCCCCATCATTTTTTAATTGATCTCACCATGACCACTTCCGCCTGGCTGCTCTTCATCACCATTTCACTTGTCACCGCGCTCAGCCCCGGGCCGGGCATTTTGCTGGCGGTTTCCAACGCCGTGGCCTGGGGGCCGCGCAAGACGCTGTGGAGCTCCACCGGCAATGTGCTCGGCGTGTTCGCCGTCTCCACCGCGGCCATGGCGGGCCTGGGCACTTTGCTGCACACGTCGGCCTGGCTGTTCGCTGTGCTCAAGGCCGTGGGCGCCGTCTACCTCATGTACCTGGGCTGGCGGCAGTGGACCAGCAAGACCTCGATGTTCGACACGCCCCTGTCTGACGGGACACACGCCGGAACATCCGCCGGAAAAAGCAATGCAGCATTGTTCCGGCAAGGCCTGCTGGTGGCGGTGACCAATCCCAAAAGCATCCTGTTCTTCACCGCGCTGTTCCCCCAGTTCATCCACCCGGAGGCGCCGATGCTGCCGCAATTCCTGGCACTGACCAGCGCCTTCGCTGCGTGCGTGCTGGTCTCCCACTTCACCTATGTGCTGCTGGCCAAACACACCCACCAATGGTTTGGCACGCCCCGCCGGGCCCGCATTTTCAATCGCCTCTGCGGCGGTGCGTTTGGCCTGCTGGGCTT
>NZ_JBFUCA010000039.1:0-15319 GCF_056405475.1 Polaromonas sp. P1_G4 | reverse complement strand
GGCGTTTGCCGCCGCGTATTTCTGCTCGGCGCTGGTACGGGCCATTACCGCCACGCTGGCGCCTGTGCTCACGCAGGAGTTTTCGCTGCATGCGCGCGACCTCGGCCTGCTGGCGGGCGGCTACTTTCTGGGCTTTGCCGCCACGCAGCTGCCGCTGGGCACCTGGCTGGACCGCCACGGCCCCAAGCGCGTGATCCTGTGTTTTCTGGCGCTGTCGGTGCTGGGCTGCCTGGCCTTTTCGTTGAGCACCAGCTTTGMCTGGCTGTTGGCCTCGCGCGTATTGGTGGGCATGGGCGTCAGCGCCTGCCTGATGGCGCCGCTCACGGGTTACCGCCGCTGGTATGAACCCGCCACTGTGCTGCGCGCCAATTCGTGGATGCTGATGACCGGCTCGCTCGGCATGCTGGCGTCTACCCTGCCGGTGCAATGGCTGATGCCGTTGACGGGCTGGCGACCGCTGTTCTGGATACTGGCCGCGATGATTTTGTTGTCGATGGCCGCGCTCGCCTGGGTCGTACCTACGTGGCAACAGACCAAGAAGCACGAAAGCACAGAGACCACCGTGCCCTCAAGCACCGATGCCGAAGCCGGCTACGCGCCGATCTGGCGCAGCCGCTACTTCCGCAAGATGACGCCGCTGGCTTTCTTCAATTACGGCGGGCTGGTGGCTGTGCAAACCTTGTGGGCCGGCCCCTGGATGATCAGGGTCGCGGGCTATACGCCGCTGGAGGCCGCCACCGGCCTCTTTTATATCAATGCTTCCATGCTGGTGACCTTCTGGAGCTGGGGCATGGTGAACCCCTGGCTGTCGCGGCACGGCTGGGGCGCTACCCGTCTGATCACCTGGGGTGTGCCCTTCAGCCTCACCGTGCTGGCGGTCAATATCGCGGCCGGCACCTCCACCGGATGGCTGGGCTGGGCGCTGTTTTGCATGGGGTGCAGCGTCATGGGGCTGGCGCAGCCCGCGGTGGGCATGGCGTTCAAGGCCTCGCTCGCCGGCCGGGCGCTATCGGCCTATAACCTGATGATTTTTGCCGGCGTGTTCACCGTGCAATGGGGAATCGGCTTGCTGATTGACGTGTTTGCCGCCATGGGCCTGGCACGGGTGGCGAGCTTTCAGGCGGCGATGTCCGTGTTTTTGTGTTGTTGTATCGCCTCATATGGGTATTTCCTCAGTATGAAAGCTGATAATTCACCGCAATGAACGGCATTTTCATCATCGCTCACGCTCCTTTGGCCTCTGCCCTGCGCCAATGCGTGTTGCATGTGTTTCCGGACAACGCAGCGGGTATTTCCGCGCTGGACGTGCAGCCCAACATGCCACCCGAAGAAACCCTGGCCCAGGCGCGCATCATGCTGACGCAGCTCGGCACCTCGCATGCCCTGGTGCTGGTCGACGTGTTCGGCGCCACGCCCTGCAACGTGGCGCAAAAGCTGGTGGACGGCGTTCATTCCAAACTCATCACCGGCATCAACCTGCCCATGCTGCTGCGCACCGTGTCTTACCGCCACGAGTCGCTCGATGCGCTGGTAGCGCGCGCGCTGATCGGCGCCACGCAGGGCGTGATGCAGGTGGCCATCACCGCACCGCAAAATCAGGTACGCCGAAATCATGATCAAGACCAGCACGAACATCAGCAATAAGCTGGGCCTGCATGCCCGCGCCTCCGCCAAGCTCACCAAACTCGCCGGCAGCTTTGGCTGCGAGGTCTGGATGAGCAAGGGCGAGCGCCGCGTCAACGCCAAAAGCATCATGGGCGTGATGATGCTGGCTGCCGGGTTGGGCAGCATTGTCGAGGTCGAGACCAACGGCAACGACGAGCAGGCCGCGATGGACGCCATCCTCGCTTTGATCGCCGACAAGTTTGGCGAAGGGGAATGAATGGCCCCCACGCTTTTCACTTCGTGTAATACGCTGCCCCCCGAGGGGGCCGCCCCGCCTGCGGCCCGGGAAAGCCGAAGGTGCAGCCCCCACGGTCGCTCACTTCGTGTGCTCCCTGCCCCCCGAGGGGGCCGCCCGCCTGTGGCCCGGCAAAGCCGGTTCCACGTCTCGGACTGGCTCGAAGATACCGTCGTGGAGGGAGTTGTTGCATGACTTTTTCAGTCCACGGCCTGGCGGTCTCGCGCGGCATTGCTATCGGCCGCGCCGTGCTGGTGGCTTCCAGCCGTGCCGACGTGGCGCACTATTTCGTGGACGACGCCAAGACGGCGGACGAGATCACGCGGGTCAGGGTGTCGCGCAATGCGGTGATGGAGGAAATCACGCGCCTGCAGCAAGACCTGCCCAAAGACGCGCCGCACGAGCTGGCCGCGCTGCTCGATGTGCACCTGATGCTGCTGCAGGACGAGCAGCTGATCAGCGGCGTGAAGCACTGGATCACCGACCGCCACTACAACGCCGAATGGGCGCTGACTACGCAGTACGAAATCATCGCGCGCCAGTTCGACGACATGGAAGACGAGTACCTGCGCGAACGCAAGGCCGACCTCGAGCAGGTGGTCGAGCGCATCCTGCGCCACATGAAAGGCGTGGCCTCGCCGGTGCAGCCCGCGGYCCAGGCGGGCGCCAGCCGCAAGCAGTCGCAGCAGGACCWGTTGCTGGACGACACCACCGACGTGCCGCTGGTGCTGATTGCGCACGATATTTCCCCGGCCGACATGCTGCAGTTCAAGCAGAGCCTCTTTGCCGGCTTTGCCACCGATGTGGGCGGCAAGACCTCGCACACCGCCATCGTGGCGCGCAGCATGGACATCCCGGCGGTGGTCGGGGCGCGCAGCGCCAGCCAGCTGATCAAGCAGGACGACTGGGTCATCATCGACGGCGAGGCCGGGGTGTTGATCGTCGACCCGTCGCCCATCATCCTGGCCGAATACGGCTTCAAGCAGCGCCAGGGCGAGCTGGAACGCCAGCGCCTGAACCGGCTCAAGCACACGGCGGCGCTGACCATCGACGGGCAGAAAGTCGATCTGCTGGCCAATATTGAAATGCCCGAAGACACGGTGGGCGCGGTGGCTGCCGGCGCCGTCGGCGTCGGGCTGTTTCGCAGTGAATTCCTATTTATGGGCCGCAGCGGCAAACTGCCCGACGAGGAAGAGCAATACCAGGCCTACCGCAAGGCGATTGAAGGCATGCACGGCCTGCCCGTCACCATCCGCACCGTGGATATCGGCTCCGACAAGCAGCTGGACCGCCACAAGGCGCAGGACACCCACCTCAACCCGGCGCTGGGCCTGCGCGCGATCCGCTGGAGCCTGGCCGACCCGCCGATGTTTTTGACGCAGCTGCGCGCCATTTTGCGTGCGGCCGCCCATGGCAAGGTCAACCTGCTGGTGCCCATGCTGGCGCACGGCAGTGAAATCCGCCAGACCATGGCGCTGATTGACCGTGCGCGCGCATTGCTCGACAACAAGGGCGTTCCGTACGGGCCGGTACGGCTGGGCGCAATGATCGAAATCCCGGCCGCGGCGCTGACGCTCAAGCTCTTCCTGAAGTACTTCGATTTCCTGTCCATCGGCACCAACGACCTGATCCAGTACACGCTGGCCATCGACCGCGCCGACGAGGCGGTGTCACACCTGTACAACCCCTGCCACCCGGCCGTGTTGCGGCTGATCGCTGACACCATCAACGAATGCAACGCGCAGGGCAAGGGTGTCAGCGTTTGTGGCGAGATGGCCGGCGACGTCACCATGACGCGGCTGTTGCTGGGCATGGGCCTGCGCAGCTTTTCCATGCACCCGTCGCAGATCCTGGCGGTCAAGCAGCAAATCCTGCGCGCCGATGCCGCCAAGCTGCAGCCCTGGGCTGAACAGGTGCTGGCCTGCGAAGAGCCGGCGACGATGCTGCAAGGCTGAAGGGTGCTGCCGGCAGGGCAGGTGTGATGCTATTAAAAATATAGCTGCTCGCGCACGTTCAGATTGGGCTAGAGCCCGAAAACGCTTGTAAATCTCGCGAATCTACCCGTTGAGAGGGCTGAAACAAAGCGAAACACGCCGCAACCGCGCTGCAAACAGCCGCGGGCCTCCCGCGGGCACCATGAGGAACCTTCACTTCTTCTTTGAGGCTCCTCATGAAACATCGCGTTAAAAAAATCCTGCTCGGCCTTTTCGGCGGGGCGCTCATCGTCGGCAGCCTGGGTGCGTGCTCGCACGGCGGCCACGGCTGGCACGGCGACGCCGGCTCCCCTGAAGCGCGCGCCCGCATGGTCGAAAAAATCGGCTCACGCCTGGACCTGGACGCTGTGCAAAAGCAAAAACTCGCCGTGCTGGCTGACAAGCTGCAGGCACAGCGCGCGGCCCTGCGCGGCAGCAGTGAGCCACGGGAAGCCGTTCGCGGCCTCTTTGCCGGCAACAAGCTGGACCAGGCCGGCGCCAAAAAGCTGATCGAGGAAAAAACCGCCGCGATTCAGTCCGGCAGCCCGGAAGTGATCGCCGCAGCGGCGGACTTCTTTGACAACCTCAAACCTGAGCAACAGCAAAAAGTGCGCGACTTCATGGAGCGCGGCCGCCGCTGGGGCTACCGTGGCTGAGGCGCTGCTCTTCCCGGTGGGCCGCACGGCGCCAACCGCTGTGCGCCGCATCACCAAGGTGGCTGCCCCGGGCAGCGCCAACGGCGGCGTACGCCTGCTGCTGCGTGCCGAGGGGCTGGCGGTGGTGGCTGCGGCGGCTGCGGCCTACGCCCAGTTCGGCGCGGGGTGGGGCTGGTTTGCAGCGTTATTTTTGCTGCCCGACCTGTCTTTCCTGGCCTACCTGGCCGGGCCGCGTGTGGGGGCTGCCGCCTATAACGCCATGCATTCCTACTTCGGCGCCGTAGCCCTGCTGGCGGCGGGCGTTCTGGGCGCAACCCCCGTGCTGGTGGCCGGCGGCCTGGTCTGGTGCGCGCACATCGGCTTTGACCGTGCGCTGGGCTACGGGCTCAAGTACGCGGCGGGTTTTGGCCAGACGCACCTCGGGCGCATCGGACGGGCCGATCCGTGGTGAACAGCGCTTTTCTCCGCTTCAAAGGAACCCGATGTTGAAATCGCTAACTTGCAGCATGTTCGTTGCTTTGGCGGCGATCGCCGGCGTGGTGGACGCCACTGAACTTTCCGGTGGCGCCGGCTTTCGTTTGATTCAGCTTCCCGATCCTGTCACGCAGCAACCGATGCAGGCGGCGGTGTTCTATCCGGCAGCACCTACGTCTGAAACAACCAGGATGGGGGCTGTCGTTGTGTCTGCCGTGAAGGATGCGGCGCCGATGGGTGTGCGCCATCCTCTGGTGCTGCTCTCGCACGGCAATGGTGCCGGCCGGTTCAGTCACCACGATACAGCGACATTCCTCGCGCGTCATGGCTACGTGGTGGCCGCAATCGAGCATCCGGGCGACAATTTTCGCGACAGCAGCGGGGTCGGCACCGATCGGGTGCTGATTGGAAGAGCGCTGCAACTGTCGGCACTGCTGGATTTCCTGTTGCAGGCTCCGGCCTCTGCGGGCCTGATCGATTCCCGGCGGGTGGGCGTCGCGGGTTTTTCGGCAGGCGGCTATTCGGCCCTCTTGTTGATGGGCGCCAAACCGAAGTTCGAGCTGCTGAGTGCCTATTGCAAAGCCTTGCCGACAAGTGTTCTATGTGCCGGTGGCGGAARGGTTTCCCTGTCGTCTCCCCCGCTGATCGCGAAGACCGACGACCGCATCCGCGCCGCGTTCATCATGAGCCCGCCGGGAGCCTTCTTTGACCGCGAAAGCCTGTCGCAGGTCTCGAGGCCGGTGAATCTGTACGCGGCCGGCGCCGATTCCGTGCTCCCGGTCAAGGAGAACGCGATCAAAGTGAAGGAACTGCTCCCCTCATTGGCCCGATACACCGAGATCCCCGCAGCCGACCACTTCGTGTTTCTCGCGCCGTGCACGTCGGAGATGCGCGGCGTCGCGCCCGCTCTGTGTACGGATCCACAAGGCGTCAATCGGGCTGCTGTGCATGACAATGTGAACCGCGATGCATTGATGTTTTTTCAGGAGCAACTCCAGGTCGATGCGAGTTTTCCGAAGCGAATGTAGCCAATCCTATGCCCCATATCCTGCTGATCGACGACGACGAGCACCTGGCTGCGCCGCTGGCCGCCTACTTTGCCCGTTTTGACTTTGTGCTCGAAAGCGCGCTGCGCCCCGGTGAAGGCTTGGCCATGCTGCGCACCGGTGCGTATGACGCAGCCATCMTGGACGTCATGCTGCCCGAGATGGACGGCTTTGCCCTGTGCCGCGAGATCCGCAAGGAAAGCGACATCCCCATCGTGATGCTGACGGCCCGCGGCGACGTGATGGACCGTGTGGTCGGGCTGGAGCTGGGCGCCGACGACTACCTGCCCAAGCCGTTTGAGCCGCGCGAGCTCGTGGCGCGCCTGCAGACCATTTTGCGGCGCCAGCGCAGCGCACCGGCTGCGGCCACCCAACGCCATGTGTTCCAGGGGCTGGTGATCGACGTGGAAACGCGCGAGGTGCTGCGCCTGGGCGAAAAGGTCGAGCTGACCGGCACCGAATTTGAATTGCTGGCCCTGCTGGCGGCCGAGCCCGGCAAGGTCTTCAACCGCGACGACATCCTCAACCGCCTGCGCGGCCACGAGGCCGAGCTGTACACGCGCGCCGTCGACATCGTGGTGAGCCGGCTGCGCAAAAAACTGGAGCCACTGGACTGCATCAAGACCTTGCGCAACGYGGGCTATGCCCTCGCTGCCGGCAAGGCGGGTACGCCATGAGGCGGTGGAAAACGCGCCGGGACTGCCGGGCCCGCGAACGCTCACGCCCCGAGCGCTGGCGCCACCGCTGGAAGCATTCGCTCCGGCTGCGGCTGATCACCGTGTTCCTGCTGCTGGCGCTGGCCATGGGTGCTGTGTTCATGAGCGGCATGCAGCGGGCGTTTTCAACGGGCTGGCGCGACGCGGCCAAACCGCTGATCAGCGACTACATGGACAGGCTGGTGGCCGACCTGGGTTCGCCGCCCGATGTGGGCCGTGCCCAGGCGCTGGCTGCGCGGCTGCCGATTTCCATCCGCATTGAAGGGCCGCAGGTCAACTGGCAGTCCCATCCTGACAGGCCCGACCGCAAGGTGTTCGACGCCCGCGCCAAGGACTGGCTGAGCCGCACCACGGCCGACGGCCATCGCGTGATTTTTGGCCCCGGCACTGCGCCCTGGCAGGCAGCGCCACACGGCGTGTTTGGCTGGATCACGCTGGCGCTGCTGCTGGGCTTGCTCATAGGCGCCTATGCCTACGTGCGGCGCCTGCTGCGCCCGCTGGACGACATCCGCGCAGGCGCCGAGCGCTTTGGCCGCGGCGAGTTCGCAACGCCGATTCCCCTGCGCCGCCGCGACGAACTCGGCGACCTGGCCGGGCGCATCAACACCATGGCACACGACATCGAAGGCATGCTGAACGCCAAACGCGCCTTGCTGCTGGCGCTGAGCCATGAACTGCGCTCCCCGCTCACACGTGCGCGGCTCAATGCCGAGCTGTTGCCCACCACGCCCGAGGGCACCGGTGCCGGCGAGCGCGAACGCGAGGCGCTGCTGCGCGACCTGGGCGAGATGCGCGACCTGATCAGCGACTTGCTCGAAAGCGAGCGTCTGGCCAGCCCGCACGTCGCACTACAGCGCGAACCGGTGGACCTGGCGGCGCTGGTGCGCGAGACGGCCACCGAGGTGCCAGGTGCGTCGGAGATGGTGCTGGACCTGGCGACTGGCCTTGCGCCGCTGGCACTGGACCGCATGCGCGTGCGCCTGCTGGTGCGCAACCTGATGGACAACGCACTGCGCTACAGCAGCGGCGCCGGGAGGCCGCCGCATGTGTCGCTGCAGCCGGCGGGCGGCGGCGTGATGCTGGAAGTGCGCGACTTCGGCCCGGGGGTGGATGCCGCGCAGCTGGCGCATTTGACCGAGCCCTTTTACCGGACCGACGGCGCACGCCAGCGCGCCACGGGCGGCGTGGGCCTGGGCATGTACTTGTGCCGACTGGTGGCCGAAGCGCATGGCGCCGAGCTGCAAGTGCGCAATGCAGAGCCCGGGCTGGCCGTGTTCGTGCTGTGGCATGCTATTGAATCAGGAGCTGCTGGCGCCCGTCCTTAAAGGGCTGCAGCCTTATTTTGCTCTTGTTCCCAGCAGCGCGGCGCCGATGATCATCACCGCCGCCAGGGCGATGCTCCAGCTCAGCGCGCGGCCGCTTACCCCCATCAGCAGTGCAGTCGAGCCCAGCGGCGTGAGGTAACTGAGGATGCCGATCTGCTGCGCGTCGCCCAGCTTGAGGGCCTTGTCCCAGAGAAAGAACGCCGCGCCCAGCGGCCCTGCGCCCAGCACCGCCAGCAATAGCCAGTCCTGCGCCGACAGCGTGGCGGCAGGCTCCAGCGCCCAATGGCACAGCAGCGAAAGCACGCCCGAGACCAGGCCGAAGAGGCCGATGGCCGCGGTGGGAAAGGCCGGCACGCGTTTTGTCAGCAGCGAGTAGCTGGCCCAGATGAAGGCCGAGCCCAGCGCCGGCAGGTAACCCCATGACCAGCCTGCGGAGGACGTCGCACCGCCACCGCCCGCGCCCAATATGGCAATGGCGGCGCCGGCAAATCCCAGCAGGCCTGCAGCCACATGCACAGCGCGCAGCTGCACGCCACGAAGGAACAGCGGCGCCAGCACCACGATAAAAAGCGGCCAGAGGTAGTTCACCAGGTTGGCCTCGACTGCCGGCGCATACCGCAGCGCGATGAAAAGCAGGAAGTGATAGCCGAAGAGGCCGTACACGCCGAGCGCCAGCGTGGCGGTGGGAATCTTCCATTGCGCGCGGTCCCGCAGCACAAAAGGCAGGGCCAGCAGGCTGCCGGTCAGCAGCGCAACGCCGGTGAGCAGAAAGGGCGGAACGTGTTTGAGCGAGACCCCGAGCGAGGCGAGCAGGGTCCAGAGGGCGATGGCGCCCARTGCGTAGAGATTGGCTGGCATGGCGGCAAGCATAGGGGGACGTCACGTGGGCGTCGTCGCAGAGCAACGCTTTGTTGTCGTGCAACGACGGTTCTGGCGATTCAGGGGTATGTCCTACGCGCAGACCAACATCCGGTAACGAGCTTCACGTGCGAGGGGCGCTGCAGACACCTTGCCCGTACGGACTTCAGTTGCAATGGCATGGCAGATTTCTCCGAAATCGCATGAAACCCAAGGAGACTCACCATGAGAAAGCTTTCCATCCTTTTGCTGGCGCTGGCCGGCATGGCCGCCCTGTCGGGCTGCGTGGCTTACCCGGTGGCTTATGACAACGGACCGCAATATCGTGTCGTGCCCGCCCCTGCGCCGGGCTATGGCCCCGGCTACCGGGGTGACCGCGATGGCGACGGTGTGCGCAACCGCTACGACCGCCGGCCGAACGACCCGAGCCGCTATTGAAAATCCGTAAAGGTCAGGCGCTGCCCAGCCCGGCGCGCCGCATCGCGGCCGTCAGGGCTGAGGGCGACTGGTAGCCGCAGTGCAGCGCGGTGTCGGCCACGCTCATGCCGCGGCTGCGCAGTTGCACGGCCAGTGCCAGGCGTTGCCGGCGCAGCCACTGCATCACGCTGAGGCCGGTTTCGCGCCGGCAGCGTGCGGCAAACTGCGTCGGGCTTAAAAACACCTGCGCGGCCAGTTGCGCGACGCTCAGTGGTTCGTGCAGGCGCTGCTGTGTCCAGGTGGCCAGTTGTTCCCAGTGGATGGGCCGCGCATGGCGCAAGGGCGTTGATGCGGGTGTTGTGGGTTGCCACGCTTCCAGCAACAGCGCCGGACCGTGAAGTTGCGCGAGGCTGCCCGGCTGCTGCATCGCTTCGGCGAGGTAATTTCCCAGCGCAAGGGTTTGCGCGGTTTTTGCAGGGTCATAGGCGCAGCGAGCCCAGTCCGCATGCGTGGTGTCCAGCACCAGGCAGCGGCTGCCTTCACGTGATTCAAAGTCATGCCGGTCGCCGGGTGTGATCACGCAGCCCTGGCCGGCGGCAATGCGCCGCCCGCGTCCGCGTACTTCCAGTTCCAGCACACCACTCAGGCCCAGCAGTACCTGGAAGTGGTCATGCGCATGGCTGCCGTGCGAGGCGCCGTAGTGGCGCAGCGACAGGGAGCCTTGCGGCAAGGTCATGTTGCGGGGATTAAAGAGCGGCGGTGGCCGCGTCGGCCTTGTCGGCCACGCCTGCCGCGTGGGCCTGCTGGTCGGCGTGGTAACTGCTGCGCACCATGGCGCCCACGGCGGCGTGCGTGAAGCCCATCTTGTAGGCTTCTTCTTCAAACATCTTGAAGGTGTCGGGGTGCACATAGCGGCGCACCGGCAGATGGCTGGTGGAGGGCGCCAGGTACTGGCCGATGGTCAGCATGTCGATGTTGTGCGCGCGCATGTCGCGCATGACCTGCAGAATTTCCTCGTCGGTTTCGCCCAGGCCCACCATGATGCCGCTCTTGGTCGGCACATCGGGGTGCAGGGCCTTGAACTTCTTGAGCAGGTTCAGACTGAAGTTGTAGTCGCTGCCGGGACGCGCTTCTTTGTAAAGGCGCGGCGCGGTTTCGAGGTTGTGGTTCATCACGTCGGGCGGCGCGGCCTTCAAAATTTCAAGCGCGCGGTCGTCGCGGCCGCGGAAGTCGGGCACCAGGATTTCAATCGTGGTGGCGGGCGAGAGTTCGCGGATCTTCTGGATGCATTCCACAAAGTGGCCGCTGCCGCCGTCGCGCAGGTCATCGCGGTCCACGCTGGTGATCACCACGTATTTGAGCTTGAGTGCTGCGATGGTTTTCGCCAGGTTCAGCGGTTCATTCACGTCCAGCGGATCGGGGCGGCCGTGGCCCACGTCGCAAAACGGGCAGCGGCGCGTGCACTTGTCGCCCATGATCATGAAGGTGGCCGTGCCCTTGCCGAAGCATTCCCCGATGTTGGGGCAGCTGGCTTCTTCGCACACTGTGTTGAGCTTGTTTTCGCGCAGGATCTGCTTGATCTCGTAAAAGCGCGTGGTCGGGCTGCCGGCCTTGACGCGGATCCAGTCGGGCTTCTTGAGCATTTCGCCCTGCACCACCTTGACGGGGATGCGCGACAGCTTGGCCGYGGCTTTTTGCTTGGCCAGCGGGTTGTAGTCTTCCTGGCTCTGGATGTCGCGAACAACAGGATTGACGGTTTCTGGGGTGCTCATGGTGTATTTCTTTGAAGGAATGTGCTCAGGGCGCCAGGTAGGTGACGAGCTTGCGGCCCAGCACATCTGCGGCTTCCTGCCAGCTTGCCGATACCCCGATTGTAGAAAGGTCTGTGGTTTTGAGCCCCACATACCCGCAGGGGTTGATCCGCGAGAAGGGTTCCAGGTCCATCGCCACATTGAGCGCGACCCCGTGGTAGGTGCAATTCCGGCTGACTTTGATGCCCAGGGCGGCGATCTTCCCAAGGCCGCGAAACGGGTCGGCAGGGTGCATCGGGCCGGTCAGGGCGGCATGTGAGGTGGGGTCGTCCAGCCGCACATAAMTGCCGGGCGAGCCGGCCACCCGGTGCCCGGTCACGCCGAAGTGCGCCAGGGTCTTGATGACGGATTCTTCAATGCGGTAGACGTATTCCTTGACGTAATAGCCGGCACGCTTCAAATCGATGAGCGGGTAGGCCACCACCTGGCCGGGGCCGTGGTAAGTCACCTGGCCGCCGCGGTTGGTCTGCACCACCGGGATGCTGCCGGGGTTCAAAACATGGTCGCTCTTGCCCGCGAGGCCTTGGGTGTAGACCGGTGGATGCTCACAAATCCATAGCTGGTCGGGCAGGCCCCGATTAGGCTGCAGCCCATTTTCGCTTGAAAAACCGGGGTTGCGCGCCGCCGTGAAGGCTTGCATGGCTTCATAGGTGGGCAGGTAGTCGACCTTGCCCAGGTTGCGCGTTTCAGCCTGCATGTTCGGCGTCTGCCCGGATATTGTTTACAGGACTACCTTGACCATCGGGTGCGTCGACAGCGTGCGGTAAAGCTCGTCGAGCTGCTCGCGGCTGGTGGCTGTGACGGTGATGGTGACGCCCAGGTATTTGCCGCCCTTGCTTTCACGCAGCTCGATGGTGGAGGCGTCGAAGGCCGGGTCGAACTGGTGTGCGATGGACGTGATGGCCGCGACCATGCCATCGACCTTCTCACCCATCACCTTGATCGGGAACTGCGAGGGGTACTCGATCAGCGATTCCTGGCGCGAGGGCTCCGTGCTGGGAACACCGATGATTTTGGGGATGTTGGGGGAAGTCGTCATGGCAATGGGTCCTTTCAGGCCGCTTTGGCACGCTGGTATTGGGCGTACAGCTTTGCATAAATGGGGCCAGGTTTGCCTTTTTCCACTCCGTGGCCGACCGGCTGGCCGTCCAGCAGGGTGATGGGCAGAACCTCCTTGGTGGCGGATGAGAGCAGCAGCTCGTCTGCTGCCAGCACTTCGGCGCGGGTGATGCGGCGCAGCTCAAAAGGAATGCCCGCCGCGCGGCACATCTCTTCGATCAGGCCAAAGCGGATGCCTTCGAGCACCAGGTTGTCCCTGGGCGGCCCCATGACTTTGCCGTCCTTGACGATCCAGACGTTGCTGGAAGCGGCTTCGCTCAGGTAGTCGCCGCGGAACATCACGGTCTCGACCGCGCCAGCGTCCACGCTGATCTGGCGTGAAAACACCGCGCCCAGCAGGCTGGTGCTTTTGATGTGGGCTTTTTCCCAGCGGAAGTCGTCGGCGGTGACGCAGGCCACGCCGTTTTCGCGTGCCTGGTCGCTGGGCAGCTTCATCGGATTGCACATCACGAACACGGTGGGCGTCAGGCCCGGCAGCATGGGGTGGTCGCGCATGGCCACACCGCGGGTGATCTGGATGTACACCAGTTGATTGCCTTTTTCGGCTGAGGCGACCGTGGATTGTGCGCAGGCAGCTATTAATTTAAGAGCAATTTCCAGCCACTCGGCGCGGGTCAGCGGGTTGGCGATGCGCAGCTCGGTGAGGCTGCGTTCCAGCCGCGCCATGTGCTGCTCGAAGCGAAACGGCTTGCCTGCATACGCCGGCACCACTTCATAAATACCGTCGCCGAAGATGAAACCGCGGTCCATCACGCTGATCTTGGCGTCTTTGAGCGGGGTGAATTCGCCGTTGAGGTAGCAGGGGGTGTCGGGAAGGGCGTTGGCGGGAAGCGTTGTCATGGATCGGTTTGAAAAGGAAATGAAACTGTGTCGAGACGGCTACTGCCGGACGGTCTGCACCCGATTGTCTAACGTCTGGCGGTTTGCCGGCGGCGGCGTTTGAACCAGATGCGAACGCGCCAGCCCAGCTTGACCAGCAGGTAGCCGGTAATCGAGCCCAGCACGGCAAAGATGCCCATGCCCAGGATGGCAGGCCCGCCGAAGGAGGCTGCCCACGCCACGATGCCTGAGCCTTCCGAGATGCGGATGGGCGGCGGCGCGTCCAGCAGCAGATCGCCCACCTGATAGGCCAGCCAGAGCCAGAATCCGACGGTGAAAGGGTTGGTAATGAAGGTGATGCCGGCGGCCACCGGAATATTGGCGCGCCACCAGACGCTGTGGGCTGCGGCCGCCACGGTTTGCGCAAATGGCAGGGCAAATGCCCAGAATATGC
Organism: Polaromonas sp. P1_G4; assembly: GCF_056405475.1. NCBI lineage: Bacteria > Pseudomonadati > Pseudomonadota > Betaproteobacteria > Burkholderiales > Comamonadaceae > Polaromonas > Polaromonas sp. P1_G4. The sequence continues at coordinate 1,751 of NZ_JBFUCA010000039.1, read as the reverse complement.
CGATGGCCACACCGCGCGCCACGGCCTCGTGCTGCAGCCGCCACAGCTGCGGTTCCAGCAGCCGGTGGGCCACCGGCTTGAGCCACCGGTTCGCAACCAGGGCTTCACGTGTCGGCACGGATGCTTTCAGCCGGTCCGTCCAGTGCCGGTGTTGCGGCGCCTTCTTTTTAGGGGCGCTCATGGCAGGCGGTGATCAAGATGGCAGGCTCGCTCCGGCATCAGGCAATAAAGATGACGGCGGCTATCGCCAGCGCGCCCAGCACCAGGTTGACCATGGCCAGAGTGGCGATCTGCCCGACGCGGCGACCGCCCTCGGGCCAGTCGGACGCGCTGACAGCGAGCTTCAAGCGCCGGAAAGGGCCGAAATACAGATGTCCGAACAGCGCGAACATCAAGAGGCCGATGCCGAACATCAGGTGCCAGCCCAGGGGGGCGGTTTTCATGCCCTCGGCCAGCAGCATCGCCAGGCCTGTCACCAGCAGGACGCCGATGGTGGCCCAGACCAGGACGAAAAATCGCTGCATGACCTTTGCGATGAGCGGCAGGCGTTGGGGTGGCGCCAGCTGTTCGGCGACGGCAGGCCGTAAGGCAAACAGCATGAAGACCACCCCGCCCAGCCAGGCAATGGCGGCGGCAATGTGCAGGAATTTCATCAGGGCGGGCATGGCATCTTTCGGTGGGTGGAAGGTGACGGATGCGGGGGCTTGGGCCATCGTCGAGCATCACGTGCAACTACGTAGGAGGGTCGGCGCGCCGTAGTCGCCGGACAATTGTGAACCACCCGCTGCGAGCCGCACCCAAATGATGCGAATCGCCCCTAATTCATATGCAAGCCGGGGGTTTTGTCGGATACGCAGGGGTTTCTACGTATAATCAAGGGCTTTGCTGATAACTGCCCTGTAACTTTTCCGTAATTTGTGACGACCAAAATGGCAAATTCGGCAAAGTCAGCGACAAACCCGGGAAATCCGGGTGTGACAGGGCGGCGTGTCACAGAAGAGATGGAGACTGGTGATGAGGGTTTCAAGCCCTTGACGCGTGAAGAAGCCCAAAAGCTTCGTGAAGCGGACCCCTCGGTTTCACCTTGGGTGGTATTGGCGGGGCAAAGTGTGGTGGGTCTTGTGGTGGCGCTGGCCGCCTGGGGATTGACCGGAAGGCAAAGTGCAGGCTGGTCCGCCCTTTATGGCGCGCTGGCGGTGGTCATCCCGGGTGCGTTGTTTGCGCGCGGCCTGACCAGCAAGATGTCTTCAATGAATCCGGGCGCTGCGGTGGCTGGATTTTTTTTGTGGGAAATGGTCAAGATTGGCCTGACGGTAGCGATGTTGTTCGCTGCTCCCCGAATGGTTTCGGATTTGAGCTGGCCGGCAATGCTGGTTGGCCTTGTAGTGACAATGAAGGTGGTCTGGCTGGTGCTTTGGTTCCAGTCCCGGCCGAAAAAGTTGGCGTAATCCATTTTCAAGAGTTGAAAAGAGTTCGTAAATGGCTGAATCTTCCGGAAACGCTTTGACCGCTGGTGAGTACATTGGTCACCACCTGGTCCATCTGCAAAACCACAAACAGACAGGCATCGTCGACTTTTCCGTTGTCAATTTCGACACGATTTTCTGGGCCATCACCCTCGGTGTGATCGGTATGTTCGTGATGTGGCGTGTGGCCAAAAGCGTGCACGCCGGCGTTCCCGGTCGCCTGCAGGCGGCTGTTGAAATCCTGCTCGAAATGGTGGACAGCCAGGCCAAGGGCATCGTTAAAAA
>NZ_JBFUCA010000038.1:0-15420 GCF_056405475.1 Polaromonas sp. P1_G4 | reverse complement strand
GGGCGTGTAGCACTCGGTGTAACCGTGCTCGGCGGTTTGCACATCAAGCATGAACTGCGCAAGCGCGCGATGCAGGCGCGCCAGCGGGCCTTTCATCACGGTAAAACGCGAACCGGTCAGCTTGGTGCCGAGTTCAAAGTCCAGCCCCAAAGGCTGGCCCACGTCGACGTGGTCTTTCACTTCGAAGGAGAACGCGGCCGGCTCGCCGCCCAGGCCTTCGATCGGGCTCCATTTGCGTACTTCGACATTGCCGGCTTCGCCCGCGCCTTGAGGCACGCTTTCATGCGGCAGGTTGGGCACAGCCAGCAGCAGGGTTTGCATGTCGGTCTGGATCTGATCCAGCCGCGCAGCGGAAGATTCGAGTTCGGCCTTGGAAGCGCTCACCTGCGCCATGATGGCGCTGGCGTCTTCGCCCTTGGACTTGAGCTGACCGATCTGCTTGGACAGCGTGTTGCGCTGGTTCTGCAGCTCTTCGGTGCGGATCTGCAGGGCCTTGCGTTCGGCCTCCAGCGCCTGGAAGGCTTCCACATTGAGGAAGGCTTGCGGGGTTTTACGGGTTTCCAGCCGGGCAATAGCCGAAGGCAGGTCTTTGCGAAGCAGGTTGATATCTAGCATGGGGCCATTGTATTTTGTAGGGCTGCGGTGGACAGGGCCCGTTCAGCTCAGTTCAGGCTGGCCGGGTCCAGGTTGGCACCGCAGATGATGAGGCAGACTTTTTCGTCGGCGCGCGGACGGTAGCGGCCGCTTTGCAGCGCGGCCAGCGGCAGGGCCGCCGCGGGCTCCACCGCCAGTTTCAATTCTTTCCAGAGCCATAGCTGCGCGGCGCGTATCGATTCGTCAGTCAACAGCAATGCATCGCGCACATGTGCCTGGGTGGCGTCCCAGGCCAGGCTGCCGATGCGTTTGGCACCCAGTGAGTCGGCGGCGATACCGCTGACGGCCACGTCCACCGGCTCACCAGCCTCGCGGGCTTTGTACAAGGTGGGCGCCAGCTCAGGCTCCAGCGCCACCACACGGCTGCGCTGCTCAAACCAGCTGGCCACGCCGCCAATCAGGCCGCCGCCGCCCACGCTGACGAGCACGGAATCAGGCACGCCACCCTGCTGCTCAATCTCTGCCGCCATGGTGCCGGCGCCGGCCAGCACTTCTGGCTGGTCATAAGCGTGTGTCAGCAGCGCGCCGGTTTCCTGCTGGCGCGCCAGGCAGGCTTTCAGCGCGTCGGAGTACGCCGCTCCCGTCACCACCACATCGGCACCCAGCGCGGCCAGCTTGGCGCGTTTGGCGGGCGTCGACACTTCAGGCACAAAGACTTCGCAGCGCACACCCAGCTCGCGGGCCGCGGCGGCTGTGGCAATGCCCGCGTTGCCGCCGGAAGCCACGATCACTCCGCTGGCCGGGATGGGATTGGACAGCAGGCGGTTGAGCATGCCGCGCGCCTTGAAGCTGCCGCCGGTTTGCAGGTGTTCGAGCTTGAGCCAGACCTCAGCGCATTCCACGCCCAGCGCCTTGCCAGGCAGCTTCCACAGCGGTGTTTTATGAATAAAGTGGCTGTAGCCCGCTTCGAACGTGCGCAAGCAGCTCTCAATTTGATAGCGATTAGTCATATTGGAAAAAAGAAAAATCAGGTCAGAGCTGATGCAGCTGGCTGTCATTGACTTCCAGCATCTGGCCCTGCGCATCGAGCTTCAGGCCCTTGGGCAGCGGGAACTTGATGGTTTCCTCAATGCCTTCCATCTTGCGCACCGACACGGCGCCCAGCGCCTTGATGCGGTCGATCACCTGCTTGACGAGGATTTCCGGCGCCGAAGCACCGGCCGTCAGGCCGACCCGGCCCTTGCCCTCAAACCAAGACTCCTTTAACTCGCTGGCGTCGTCCACCATGTAGGCCTCGGTGCCCAGCTTGGCGGCCAGCTCGCGCAGGCGGTTGCTGTTGGAGCTGGTCGGGCTGCCGACCACGATGAGGATGTCAACCTGTGGGCTCAACACCTTGACAGCGTCCTGCCGGTTCTGCGTGGCGTAGCAAATATCCTGGTGTTTGGGTTCGCGCACCTGCGGAAAGCGCGCCTTCACGGCTGCGCTGATCTCGGCCGCGTCGTCCACGCTCAGCGTGGTCTGCGTGACGACTGCCAGGCGTTCGGTCTGGGCCGGGCTGATGCGCCAGACGTCGGCCACGTCTTCCACCAGGTGGATGCCGCTGTCGAGTTGGCCCATGGTGCCTTCGACCTCGGGGTGGCCCTTGTGGCCGATCATGATGAACTCGTAGCCTTCTTTGTGCAGCTTGGCCACTTCCACATGCACCTTGGTCACCAGTGGGCAGGTCGCGTCGAAAATCTGGAAGCCGCGGCGCTCGGCCTCTTTCTGGATGGCCTGGCTCACGCCGTGCGCGCTGAACACCAGCGTAGCGCCCGGGGGCACGTCATCGAGCTCTTCAATAAAGATCGCGCCTTTTTGCTTGAGGTCGTTGACGACATAGGTGTTGTGCACGATCTCGTGGCGCACGTAAATCGGCCTGCCGAATTTGGTCAGGGCACGCTCGACGATTTCGATGGCGCGGTCCACACCTGCGCAAAAACCGCGCGGCTCAGCGAGCAGGATTTCCTGAGGAAGCACTTTGGATTCAGTCATAGAACGCCTATTACTTGCACTTCAAACACCACTGGCTGGCCTGCCAGCGGGTGGTTGAAATCAAACTGCACCGCGTCGCCGCCCTCTTTGACCTGCTGAACCGCGCCCGCGTATTGCCCCGCGCCATCCGGCGTGGGGAACTGCACCACATCGCCCACCTTGTACTGTTCATCCGGGTCGCCCAGCTCGTTGAGCAGCTTGCGCGCCACCCACTGCACCAGCTCCGGATTGCGGTCGCCAAAGGCAACGCCTGCGGGCAACTCAAACGTTGTGCGCGTGCCTTCGGGCAGGCCGATCAGCCGCTGCTCAATGGCCGGCGAGAGCTCGCCCGTGCCCAGACTCAGGGTGGCGGGCTTGCCGTCAAAGGTGTTGATGATGTCCGCGCCCGGTTTGCCGTCCACGGAGGGCCCGGCCATGCGGTAATGCAAGGTCAGGAACGAGCCTTGCTGGACGAGGGTAGTGTCGGGGGATTCCACGGTGGACATAAGACTTTCTGCGGCCGGGCTGGCGCCGGGCAAGTGTTTGTAAACTGCCTCTATTGTAGAAAGTACGGCTTGACCGGGCCAAATCAGGCTTAATCCGGTTTTTTAGCCTCACCGGCACCGGCTTTCCTCCCAACACAGACTATCCATGCTCCTGAAAGACCTCCCAGAAGACGCCCGCCCCCGCGAAAAACTGCTGGCCCGCGGCCCCGGCGCGCTCAGCGATGCCGAGCTGCTGGCCCTGCTGCTGCGCACCGGCCTGCCCGGCAAGAATGCGCTGCAGATGGGGCAGGAACTGGTCGACACCTTTGGCGGTGTTGCCGGGCTGCTGCACACCGGCCCCGAAGCGCTGAAAAGCGTCAAAGGCCTGGGCCCGGCCAAACGCGCCGAGCTGGTGGCAGTGCTGGAGCTTGCCCGGCGGGCGCTTGCCGAAAAGCTCCGTGAAAAGACCCTGTTCGACACGCCGCAGGCGGTACGCGACTATTTGCAGCTGCAGCTGGGAAGCCGGCCGCACGAGATTTTTGCGGTGCTGTTTCTCGACAGCCAGCACCGGCTGATCGTGCTCGAAGAACTGTTTCGCGGAACGCTGACGCAAACGTCCGTCTACCCGCGCGAAGTGGTGGTGCGCGCCCTGGCGCTCAACGCCGCCAGCGTGGTGCTGGCCCACAACCACCCCAGCGGCACCGCCAAACCTTCGCGCGCCGACGAGGCGCTGACGCAAACGCTGAAGTCAGCGCTCGCGCTGGTCGACGTGCGCGTGCTGGACCATTTTGTGGTGACCAGCGCACAGGCAGTGTCGATGGCCGAGTTGGGCTTGCTGTAGAAGTCGAAACGCTTTCTAGATCGCCTCTTTTTTAACAATTTCCGGATTGATGGAGAGAAAGGGGTTGGACTTCCCGAATGCCTTCACAGCGGCATCGATTTCGGGTTGCCTAAACGCGGACAGGCCCTCCGATTTAGGGTCGAGGTAAAACAGCATCGCCAAGGCCCGCCTGCGCTCGGCAGGGTTCCTGGTCAACCTGGCTTCCAGTGCATAAGCCCAGGATTGCCAGGGTTCGAACTTCTGGCTTTTCTGGGCCCACTCCAGCGCCAAGGCCCTGATCTTGCTGCTGCCGGTCATTTCCGCCACCAGTTCGGAGATCTCTCCAAAGGTGTACTGCGTCAGCAAGGCCCTTTTCTCAGTGTGCGGACGCAGGTGCCGCGCGCGTTGAAGAAATTGCAACGCTTCCTCGTTTTTGCCGGATGCTGCGGCAAGAATCGCCATGGTCAGCTGGTAGTCAAAGTCCTGTCTGGAGACCTCGGTGCCGCTTACCATCTTCTCAATAGTTGAGGTGTCTCCCGCCTTGACAGCCGCATAAGCGTAGTAAGGCAAATAGCAGGTCAACGTTGAATTGACCTGGTAATCGGTCAGGTCGTAAAACTTTGCAGACTCGGAGAAAATTGCCTTCGCACCGGCAAAGTCCTTGAGTTTGATGGCCCGGTAAGCCTCCACAAAATACGCGTGCATGGATTTCACGCGCTCTTTCACTGGCGCTTTCAGCAGGATCGAATGCCCTTCATAAACCGGCTGGGGGTATTCGGGTAATTTCCATCGCGGCAAATCCAGTGCGTCTACTGCCTGAGACAAGCCGCTGGAAGGCGTGYGGTCCGTGGTTGCAAAGCGCACAAGGTGAATGGCTGCGGCGATCTTGTCCTCTGTTGTGCCCCCGAATTTCCCCTGTTGCGCCCAACTCACGACCTCCGCTTCAGGCTGTCCGGAAATGTGATGCCCGACCAGCGCGGACTCCCAAATGTGAGGAGCGCGGCTTTGTTTCGCCAGCATTTCAAAGCCGGCCCAGGCCTCTTTGGAATGGCCGCTTGCATGAAGAAGCCCCAGATAGTCCCGGTAAGCATACGACTCCTGGTAACGTTGCGCACGCCGCAAGGTGCCGGCCATCGCGCCCTGAATATCGCCGGCAAGAAGCTTCAGACGCGCATCGCTCGTGATTTCACCGGACGACCCCGACCTCTGAGACGCGGCGATTTGATAAAACGGCCTGGCAAGGTCGAAATAACCCGCCCAGTAAAAATACGACCCGGCCTCATAAGCAAGGTTCGCGGTGGCAACCCGGCCGTCTTCGGACCCCTTCCTGAAGCCCTCGTAAGAATGGAACATCTTGGCGGCGGCCTTGACGTCACCCGCCGCGAACAGCATCCATGCCACATCGCTATAGGAAGTCCACCGCGTGGGTGCCAGCTTGAGGTTGTCGCGATAGTAAGCCTGCGCTTTCCCGGTGTCTCCCTGCCTCGTAGCCTCGGCGCCGAGGATGCTATTGAGTTCCGGGGAGCCCACAAAACGCCCGGCGATTGACGCCAAAAGATCGGTGTCCCGCCCCTGGTCGGGGAAAAACTGACGGTATAGCCCGTGCAKCTGCGAGAAGGTTCCGATTTCCGAAGTGGCATTCTTCAAAGCGGCAATTTCGTTTTCAACATGCGTCTGCAAGTTGCCGCCGTCTGCCCAGGTCCAGTAATAAGGACGGAACGGAACATCGGCATAGTAAAGATTGTCGTAGTGTCCATAGTACTGACCGCCGTCAGCATTGAAATGATTCAGGGCCCTTACTGCGACGAGCGACTGGCCTTGCTCCCAGTAGGCTGCGTCGAACGCGTTTTGGTGCGCGGCCTTGAGCAATTGCTCTTTTTCGGCTCCGGCGGACTTTGCAGCGAGCCTTGCCTCCACTCTTGAGCGCTCATACGTGTAGTACGGGTAACCCTTGTAGGTTGCGTCAATAGTGTTCGCAAAAACCAAGGCCTGATTCGGAATGCCCTGGACGTCGGACAGGAAATTGATGCGGCTCATCAGGTTGTCATGGCCAATAGCCTGGAGCAAGTCCAGATAGTCAAACGGGCCCGGCTTGCCAGGTGTGAGCCCACAGCACAAAATGGCCGTGTTGGCCTCGATGAACTTGCGGCCGTGATGAAACACCGACAGATTCACCATGGCCTGAACCTTGTCGGGGTCGGCAAGGGGCAATGCCGCGCGTGCCATGTCCGCCATCGCGTAACCTTTGACCGGCAGTTCATAGTCAAGAAGCATTTTCAGGGAAGCATTATCGTTCTGAACCCACGGGTCTGTTTCTACAAAAACCCGCGTCACGATGAACGGCCATATGGTTCCGGGCAGCTTCAACGCCGCCACTTCGGCGACTGCCTTTTTGGTTGTCATCGTGCCGTAGGCTGTAGCAATCCTGTTCTCATCGATCTTTTGCAACAGGCGTTTTAAGGGATTCTTTTCAAGCGCCGCCATTGCACGCACTTCCAGGATATTTCCGTTCAGCGCGCCAAGCAGTTCTTTTTCCTCGACAGTTTGCGCGTCGCCCAGTGCCTTGATGGCAGCCATACGCAAACCCAATGCCATGTAGGTCCGCGCCCGAAGCGCCCGGTAGTCTGGCGACTGCGGTGACAAGTCCAAAAGCGCCAGATACGCCTTTTCGGCAAATATCTCTTTCGTTCTTTCGACGGTTGTGGGCGCCAGTGCGCTGTACAGCAGAAAAGCATATGCATCCTGCGCCGGGTTGCCGGCCGGTGCCACCAAGCCGAGCGGAGATGACGGCAGCGCTTCCAGCTCCAGCCGGCTGGCTGTCTTTTCGTCAAGCGGCGACGGGGGATAGGCGCCTACGGACTTGAGGATTTCCGGCAACACGGACTCATAGGCCTCGATGGCCGGGACTTCATCGCCAAATGGAATATTCTCAAATTTCTTCGTCTGAACAGGGCCGGTCCAGGCAGCGCCATTGCGCGTGGCGCCTGCGTGGTCCTGGGTCAGGATGGCGATCGCCATTTTTCCTTTCCGGTCATGCCCCGCGTAGCCCCGGACAATGCGTTTTGCACCAATGGCGTCGGCAAGTTTGTAGATTTCTTCCTGCTTGAGCTGGCGCTGTCCCTCACCAAGCGCTTTTGCCACCAGGTAAGGGTCAGGAATTTTCACTTTCTGTGATTTGGCGACGCCTGCGGCGAGCTCCGCTGTCATGATGGACCGGCTTGCCCTGTCGACAGCCCAGCCCCCAACCTGGAACGGCACAACGAGCACATCAAACTTTCCGCCCGACAGCAGCTGGCTGTAGAAGAGCTTTTCCTTGCCCTGCCAATCGGAAGCCTGCGGTGAATAGCGCTGCGGCAGGAACCGGGCCATTGCAATATCCGCAGACCACGGATTCATCTCGATCCTGTTGAACATGTCCACTCGAGCCTTTTCCGGAGAGGCTTCCCATCGAGCCTTTTCCGGAGAGGCTTCCCATTTCGCCCTCGCCTCTTTCTCGGCGACCGCGATGCGAAATTCCTGGATCTTGTTGACAGCCAATACACCCATGCAGAGCAACAGGACTCCGCAAAGCACGGCGGTGGACCGTTTCATTTTTTCTCTCCCTCAATTCAAAATCCGGATCTGGCAGAACGCGCGTCGATGACCTGATATCGCTCAGCAAGTTAGCGGAACATCGTAACGTAGCCATCGCCAGATCCGCCGCTGAATGACCCGACGCGTGGTTTATCTACATCGGTGAGTACTGAAGCACTACGATAAAGTAAGCATCATGAAAGCGCCCGCACTCAAAAGCCTGCAGGACCTCAAGGCCGTCAAGCGGGACATTGAAGCCCGCGCGAAGCTTGAAAAAGAACAGGAAGCCGCGCGCGTGGCAGCAGCCGCCAGGGCCAAGGCCGAGAAAGAACTCTTCTCGCGCGCGGTCGGCCCCGTCAAGGCCCTGCCGGCCAAACACCTGCCGGGCCACAAGGCGGCGTTGCCGGCGACGCAAGCAGCACCCATCCCCGTACAGCAGCAGCGCGATGAACTCGCGGTGATGCGTGAAGCCATCTCGGACGAGTTCGACGTGGAAACGCTGCTGGACACCGATGAAGCACTGAGCTTCAGGCGGCCCGGCATGGGGCCTGACGTGGTGCGCAAGCTGCGCCGCGGCGGCTGGAGCATCCAGGGCCAGCTGGACCTGCATGGCCTGCGCCGCGAGGATGCGCGTGAAGCGCTGGCTCACTTCATCAAGGATGCGCACAAGGTGGGCTGGCGCTGCGTGCGCGTGGTGCATGGCAAAGGCCTGGGATCGCCGGGCAAGACACCGGTGCTCAAGGGCAAGGTGCAGAGCTGGCTGATCCAGAAGCAGGAGGTGCTGGCCTTTGTGCAAGCGCGGCCCGCCGAAGGCGGCGCCGGGGCGCTGGTGGTGTTGTTGGCACAGGGCTAAGGCATGGCGTCGAACACATGGAAAGACTAAAAATGCTTCGGTTAAGAATTTGCATCACCTTGAGCTTGCTTGTGTCCTTTCACATGGGGGCGTTGGCAGCTCCCGCTGACGAGGTATGCGCCGGGCTTTCCGGCTTGGTTAACGCCAAGGCTGCGGGCCGCTTCGTCGACCCTGCCCGGCCGCTGACGAAGGCTGAGACCGCCGCCCTTGACGAGGCAAAACTGGAAATTCTTGGCTTTAATGACTATTCGCAGGGAAGCCAAATTGTTGATGCTGATAACGACGGCGTTGATGATCTCCTTGTCTGGAATATTCAAGGCTCGGGGCGGTTTACCTATGCCGAGGTCTACGACATCAACATGGCGGCCAGTCGACCGTCAGACAAGCTGCGGCTGAAAGCGAACCTGGGCAATATTGGCACCTTGAGCGACCCGCGTTTTGTCAAATACKCAGGCGTGAATTACCTGATCACTGACGATGGTGACCTGGAAAGCCTTGCGGTCCATCGCCTGGAGAAATCCACTTCAGACGGCCATAACTTGCGGACGGCCTGCCGCGCAACGGTTCGTCTGGACCCGATCACCAAATGCCGCCACCCTGCCTGCAAGGCCTTGGCGGGCGACATCGCCAACCCCAGCACGAACGCCCCGTTTGTTCAGGTTGAATGGCCGCACAAATACTTCTTCCCGGCAGGCCTTTCCGTTTTCTTTGGACCCAACGGCGAAGCGAGCGATTTTGACAACACCGGGCTGCCGGCGCGTATCTGGAAATTCGGCCGGGAAGGCTACGCGAACCAGCACATCTACTGGAGCCTGCTGGGGCTGGGAGAAGAAGCGCCTGTTGTCCCGGCCGCGCAAAGAGCCGCGTTTGACGACAGGAAAAACCCCCAAGTGCTTCAAGGGCAGCAGCACGACCGCTTAAGGCGCGCGCTGGCGCAGCAAAGCCAGATGCTGGGCGAGCAACTCAATAAAAACTTATCGCTGCCAGGCGCGGGCCAGTTCTTTTTGCTCCATGCCAACGACAGGACCTACTGGGTCTGGGATTTCGGCGGACCGCCCTACGGTGAAGAAATGCATATCACCTACACAAGAGGACTCAAGTCGGACTACATCGGCGCGGTGGGAATCAGGCGAACCTTGGGTTTGGCCCCCTGCGCATCCCAATGCTCCAGGATCGCCGAGAAATAGTGCTGACGCTGCTCGCACAGGACGGAGGCGCGGGAATTCACATCAGTTGCTATTAATTTAGTAGCTGCTTGCGCTCATCCTGATTGGGCTACAGGCCTATTTAATGCCTGAAATTGGCCCAAAATACCCCCAGCGTGAGCCGTTTTTTTTCCTGGGACGCGCAAAAAAACCAATTTGATGCTGCAAAGATCCATTTTTTTACGCAAAAAAATGCCTGTAGCCCAATAAGGGATGGCGCCAGCAGCTATATTTTTAATAGCAAGTTGCACATCGAAATTCGCCCCGAAAGCAGCCGCCAAATCGATTTAAAGCCCGAACCCCGCTCGCCCGGCAGCGGCGCATTCATAACCGTGCCTGAACACAAGCTCGTACATCGGCAGCGGCACTTTCTTCAGTGAGGTCGGGTAGGCAGCGGCCGCCCTGACGCTGTTTGCGTCCAGCCATTCGCCGGCCGGGCAGTCGGCGCCGGCGCGTTGGGCGACCTCTTGGGCGGTGGCGCCTATGCGCAGGTAAGCTGCGCGGCCGGGCTGGCGCGCAGCGTAGGCCATGAGCCCCCTGGCGCGCAGCGCGCGGACCTGGTCGGACATGATGTCGGCCACGTGCTTGAGACGAAAGATGCTAAGGGGGCCCATCGCAAAACCCACCGGCAAGGGCGCGCCTGCGTCAGACGCGATGATCACGCCGTCGATTTTCGGCTTGGGGCCAAAGCCGGCGTCAAGAAACGGCTCCAGCCCGAGGTTGTCGTACACACCCCCGTCGTAGAGGTGGATGCGGGCAAAGCGGTCTTCGGCCGGCCGGGCGTCTTCGCCGGAGGCAAACATCGGCAGGTTCCAGTCAAAGCTGTCGGTCGGCAGGACATAAGGGCCGATCAAGCCCGGAAAAGCCGCCGACACGGCCATCGCGTCACGCAGCGGCAGCTGCTTCAGGCGCGTGGAGCCCAGCATCCAGTCGCGCAGCGCGTCGCCTTCAATGCTGGCGCGTTTGCCGGTTTCGGCCGTGGTGGCGTTGACCAGCCAGACGGGTGTCGCCGGAACATCCTCCATCAGCGCATCGACACCCCAGGCGCTGCCGATGGCCGATGCCAGCACGTTGGCACGCGACAGCGCAAAGCGCCAGTTGCGCGGGTGCAGCATGGCGCGCATGGCGGCGTTCTGCAGGTCTGTGGTGGTCAGCAGTGTTTTCACGCGCGGCAGCAGCACCTCCAGGCATTCGTTGCTGCCGGGCCAGCGCATCCCATTGAGCTGCAGCAAGAGGCCCACCAGCAGGCTGCCGCCCGAAACAGTAGACACCTTGCTGACCCGCTCCAGCGCCTGGTGTTCCGCCAGGAAGCTCAGCACGCCGCAGTGAAACACCATGGCGCGCGTGCCGCCGCCCGAAAGGGCCAGGTACACCGGCTTCATGCCGCAGCCTTGCAGCGCACATATAGAGGAAGCGGGCGATGCGCAGTGATCGCTGTGGAGAAGCCGTGTTGCATGTTATTTGCCGTGGATGGGTAGCAGGCCCGATTCTCCTATGCTTGCCGACTCGAGTCCTGCGGCGAGTCCGGGCCGGCCGCTGGTGCCAGCGTTTGCAGTCGTTACCCCAGAGCCGAAGTCACCAAGATATCAGAGGGGACCGGTGCAGCCAGGCATCCGCCTGCACCTGATCCAGGACGAAGTCCGCGACGTCCTGTCTCGCAATGGTTCCTCCGTGAAAACCGGACAAGTCCGTCAAGGCGCGGATCTTGCGCCGCGCTGGCTTGTCGTTCAGCACGGAAGGGCGCACCAGAACCCAGTCCAGCCCGCTGGCGCGGACGGCAGCCTCCTGCCGGTTCTTGTCGGCGTAGACCTTGCGCAACAGCACGGGATGGATCAGCCGGTCGAACAGGAACCCGCCATGGCCGGCGCTGTCGCCTGCGCCCATGCCCGTGATGCACACAAGGCGCGAGACCTTCTCCGCTTTCATGGCGCTCACGAGTGCCCGTGTGGCCGAGGAGAGCACAGTCACCTCGCGCAGCGGGCTGACCGGTGTGCCCAGGGCGCTCACGACGGCATCCCGGCCTCGCAGGGCCTCACGCAGCGCACTTTCGTCGAGGGCATCTCCGATGATGATCTCGGCGCCCTCCAGGCCGCTTGCCTTCCCCGGGGAGCGCACGAGCGCGCGAACGTCGAACCCCCGTGCAAGCGCTTGCCTGACGATCAGCCGGCCCGTGCCGCCGGTGGCGCCAAGAACCAGAATCTTCGGGCGAGCCGGCGAGATGCCGTCAGTGTTCAATGTGTTCATGGTCTGGCCTTTAAAGTTCGCCCTGCGCGAGCAGTTCCCGGGTGCGTTTGAGCGTCGAGACGAGTGCGCTTTTGTAGCCTTGCTCGCCGTCCATCCAGGCTTGCTCGGCCCGCTCTTCCGGGCCGCCCGGCGTCTTGCCGCGAAGGCCGAGATAACCGTAGAAGCGCAGCTGGAGCTCTCCGGATTCGTCTTCGAACAACTCGTTGACGACCGCGCCTTCGCGCGGGCCGGTGGCCTGGAAGAAGGTCACCTTGCTCTCGGGCTCGAACGCGATGATCTCGCGCAGGTCGGCGCCGGCGATGGTGGCTTCGCGCACGATATGCGTCGCGCTTTCCTCGACGACTTCGCAGCGCGTGCATAGCGCTGGCGGCAGGAAGCGGCGCGCGTCACGCGCCTTGAGAACCAGGCCGGCCCATGCCTGGGCGCGTGTGAGCCTCACCTCGCCCGCTGGATTGACGGGCACTGTAGCGGTCGAATACATCATGATGAGTTCCTTTTTTGGTGGATTGCTGTACGTGTAGTTCTTATGCCGATGCCGACGCGGCGATCTCGGTAGCGAACTCGCGGTAGGACCGCAGCGGGCGACCGAGCAGCGTCGTCAGGCGCTTGACGTCACCCGATTCGGGAACCATTCCCACCGTGAGGAAACGCTCACTCATGAGGCGCATGTCGTACGCCATCCACGGCGGCATAAAATTCAGCAGGTTCTTCTCAAAGCCAGCGGTGTCGTCTCCGCCATAGGTGATTGGGCGGTCCAGCACGGCCGACCAGATGGCGGCGACATCGTCGCCTGTCAGCGTGTCGGGGCCGACGAGGTTGATGCGCTCCAGCGGCAGCGGCTTCGAAGCCTGCTCGCGGCGCAGCAGTTCGATGGCCGCGATCTCGCCGATGTCGCGCGCGTCGATCATGGCCAGGCCCTTGCTGCCGATGGGCATGGGATAGACGCCGTAACCGGTGACCACGTCCCTGATGGTGAGATCGTTGTTCATGAAATAGGCGGGACGCAGGATGGTGGCGGCAAAACCCATCTCTTCGAGCATCCGCTCGACACCGAATTTGCCCGCGAAATGGGGAACGTTCAGGTAGCGGTCGCTGTGGATCACGGAGAGATAGACGACGCGCTCGACGCCGGCTTCACGCGCCAGATTGAGCGTGAGCAGGGCCTGGGTGAACTCGTCGGGAACCACGGCGTTGAGCAGGAACAGGGTGGACACGCCTGTGAACGCGCTCCGCAGGGCTGGTACGTCGAGCAGGTCGCCTGGAACGACTTCGACGCCGGCCGGGAAGTTCGCCTTTGCCGGGTCACGGACCAGTGCGCGTACTTTGGCGCCACGCTGGACGAGCTGCTGGGTAACCTGGCGGCCGACGTTGCCAGTTGCGCCAGTAATGAGGATGGTCATGAAATTACTCCGTTGTGTGTTGAAGGAGCCTCAATCTTGATCGATCCACCCAGTATCCGATAGACGTTATATTTAGACACTTCGTCTCACTGGTGGAACATATGGACTTACTTGCCCTTGCAGACTTCAACCTCGTGGCCCGGTATGGGGGCTTTGGGCGGGCCGCCCGCGAATCAGGGCGCCCCAAGGCGACCCTGTCACGGCGGGTGGCCGACCTGGAGAGCGGCCTCAACCTGCGTCTCTTCGAGCGGGGAGCGCGGATCCTCAAGCTCACCGAGGAGGGACGCTCGCTGTACGAAAAGACCTCTGTTTTGCTGGCCGAACTCGACGAGACGGTCGCCACGATTACCTCTGGCGGTGAGACGCCGCGAGGCACATTGAGGGTGAGTGCGCCACTGCTCTTCTCGCAAGCCGCCATGGGCAAGCTCGCCGCCCGGTTCGCGCTGAAGCACCGCGAGGTCCGGCTTGAGGTCATCCCCGAAGACCGTGCAGTCGATATGGTGGAAGAGGGGTACGACCTGGTGATCCGCGTCAACCCCGACCCGGACGAAAACCTGGTGGGGCGGATCTTCCTGAGAGATCGCCTGGTGGTGGTGGCAAGCCCCCAACTCAGCCCACCCACAGGCAAGGCGCCTGTTCCGGTCGTGATGCGGGCAGGCGGGGCAGGAAACCCGAATGAACCCTGGGAARTGACGGGACCAGGCGGTGAACAACGGTTTGCGGTGGACCCCGTCCTGCGCCTGTCATCGCTGTTCATGGTCCGTGATGCAGTCCGGGCAAATGTCGGGGCGGCGCGCATTCCCCTTTCGCTGATCTCCCACGATCTCACAGCCGGAACCCTGGTCCATTGGGGTGACGTGAAGGGGCCGGAGATTGCCCTCTGGGCGCTCTATCCATCACGCCGCCTGCTGAGCGCCCGCGTATCCGCTTTCCTGGACTGCCTGAAGGAAGCCTTTCCCAACGGGTCACCGGAGGAATTGGCGGACTACATCGGGAGATGAGGTCTGCACAAACGCCCGACTCTCTCGATGCGGAGACGAGCCCGACACCGCTCTCGAGCCTGACGATCCGGAGCGAGCCGCCATGGATGTGAACGAATGCTCATTTCCGTTGGCCTCAGACCACTGGCCTGTGGAATAAACCGCCGACCCCTCCTTTAGTTGCCAGGGGCATCCGCGCAATGCGTCACATCTCGTTAGAGTCGCCTTACTAAAAACAAAGAGGAGTTGTCTGGATGAATGCGCTGCACAGGAAAAAACTTGGCATTGAAGATGGCCACCGGATCGTCCAGAGAGACATCAAGGTGGAAGCCAGTGAAACCCACGTGACGTCGGTGTACTGGTATGACGAAATTGACGGGCAGGGAGATTTTGTGCGCGGCCRTGTGCTCAGGGAAACCAACTTCATCCAGAAAGACAGGCAACCCGAACCCGCCAAGGCAGCAGAAGCCCCGCGCAATCGCGGTGAGGATCACCCGGATGATTTGTCGGCCAACTCGCTACGGGCACACATCCGTGAGCGCATGTGGCTTCACAACGTGCTGCCTCACGGCCGGCGCCGATACGCCATCTAGCGAGTATCAATACCGGCCGCAGCCCTTTGCAGTCGGGCGCGAACAGCTATATTTTTGATAGCATTCAGTGACCCGGCATTGCACCGGGGCGCTGCATCATCACTCGCCCCTGTTTCGCATCCAGTCGGCCGTCTGGAAAAACGACGCATTGAGCCGCGTGCGCAGCGCTTCATCAACACCGGTTTCACGCATGGCCTGGTCCATGCACGCCAGCCACTGGTCACGCTCGGCAATGCCGATCGAGCCGCCGCCGGTTTGCTGCGGCATGTGGCGCATGCGCAGGCGCGGATGGCCGAAGCGGTCGGTGTAGTACTGCGGCCCGCCCAGCCAGCCGCATAAAAACCAGAAGAGGCGCTGGCGGGCGTTGTCCAGGGTGCTGCCGTGCGCGGCGCGCAGGGCTGTGTAGCCGGGCTCCAGGTCCATCAGGTCGTAGAAGCGCTCGACCAATGCCTTGACGCGCTCTTCGCCGCCTATCCAGGCGTAGGGAGTTTCGAAGGGAGGGTTTCCTGGGGGCTTTTCTTCTATCTGCATTTTGGGATTATCGAATGTTGGGGTTTGGGGTTGGTTGAGAGGGGCTTTTTTGGGTTGCTGCTGATTCGATGGGGTGTGGTCGTTGATGAGTTCTGCTGGCCGGGGGTTGCCCGGCATGCAAGTAACTTTCTT
>NZ_JBFUCA010000037.1:0-15572 GCF_056405475.1 Polaromonas sp. P1_G4 | reverse complement strand
AGATTTCTACCTTCTATTTGACTATTCATCTCCCATAACAGGGCGCGGCCCACCCCAACGCATGAACCTTGACGCCATAGACCAGATATTGCTCAGCGAGCTGCGTGAAAACGCGCGTTGCCCGGTGGCCTTGCTCGCCCGCAAGGTGAGCCTGTCGCGCACGGCAGTGCAGGCCCGCATAGAGCGGCTGGAGCGTGACAAGGTCATCACCGGTTACGGCGTGCGCACCGGCGACGCCTATGAGCAATCGCAGGTAGCCGCCCACGTGATGCTCACCGTCGGCCCCAAGCTGTCGGGCCCGGTCGAGGCGGCGCTGCGCAAGATCCCCGAGGTCCGCTCACTGCTCTCGGTCAGCGGCACCTTCGACATGATCGCCATCGTGCAGGCCGGCTCGATCGAGCGGCTGGACGCGCTGATCGACGGCATTGGCCTGCTCGACGGGGTGGAGCGCACCAATACCTCAGTGGTGCTGTCTACGCGGATTCACCGCTAGGCCGCTTGAAGCCGACCCTCAACTGACTTGCGAAAGAAAATCTGCCGGCCGTTCCAGCGTTTTGACATGGCGCTAAACCCGAGGCCCGTATAGATTCTGGTCGAAGCCGCATTGAACTCGTTCGTGTCCAGGCACACGCTGGCGCAGCCGGCCTGGCACGCATGCGCCAGTGCGAACTCGATGAGCGCCTTGCCCGTACCCTGCCTGCGAACGGACGGGTCAACAAACAGGTCTTCAATGGTGGCCTCGGTGCCGCTGGCCCACATGGAATGGCGATAGCGTTGCAGCACGTAACCCGAGGCTTGGCCGTGAACCATGGCGATGAAGAATTCCGCGTCTTGCGACCCAAGCAACTTGCGGACGCTGTCGCCAAACTGGACGTCCGAGGGCGTGTGCCGCTCCAGATGGTTGCGAAAGGCGACGGCCATGGCCACGATGGCTGGCTCATCTTGCGGGGTGGCGATACGGATGTGCATGGTGAGTGGCTGGCGTCGTGAAGTGGCGAAAGGGAAACCGGCAGAGCTGACTGTTTGTTGCTGCTGTTGCTTCCTCACAGTCTGCAGGAGCAGCCCCCACGCGATCCAGCGGTTTTGCAAGGTTTTGGTTGCGCTTTACGTTGAAAGTCCTTGTTCCGGTACATGCCTGCAAAAGGCAAATCAAACCGCAAGCCCCCGGCAGCAGTTTTTTCCGATTCCCCCAAATCTCAGGCACAAAATTGCTGCCAAGCCCAATGAAGGCGAGCGCAAGAAGCTATTGATTTGATAGCGACTGAAGCTTCATGCTGTGCCCGCCTGCCATGGCGCATGCTTGTCCATCACRCCGGCATATAGCGCGCTGGCTTCAAAGTGCGCCAGCCAGGCTAGCAGTTGCGGCCAGGGCTGGCCTGCAAACCAGGCGGGGTCGGTATGCGCGAACTGGCGCACAAATGGCAGCAGCGCCATGTCGGCCAGGCTGGCGCGTGCGCCAAACAGCCACCCGCCTGCCAGCATGCCGTCCAGCTTGAGCAGCCATGCCGCACCCAGGCCGCGCTGCAGCTGCGCAAAAGCCTCGGTATTGCCTGCGGATTCTTCGGTGTAGCGATTCGGGTATTTGTAGCGGTCCAGGCTGCGCTTGAAAGCACCGTCGTTGCCGGCAATCAGCGCGAGCATGTCATCGATGGAACCCTTGGGTGGTGAGAGCCAGCCCTCGGGATCATTGCGCCRCAGTGCCCACAGCATCACGTCCAGGCTTTCATCAATGACTTCGCCGCCGGGCAGCACCAGCACGGGCACCGTGCCTTTGGGTGACGCGGCCAGCATTGGCATGGGTTTGTTCTTCAACACGACTTCGCGCAGCTCGTGCGGCTCGCCACTCACGGCCAGCGCCAGCCGGGCGCGCATGGCATACGGGCAGCGGCGAAAGGAATACAGGACGGGCAGGGCGCTGTTCATGGCCTGAGACACCAGGTGCTTCAGGTGCCGGATTGCCGCACGCCGATGTGCGCGGCATTGCGCGCTTCGGCCAGTTCGACCTGGCGCTGGCGCTCGCGGTAGCCGGCTTTCTGTTCTTCCGTCGTCTTCCCATGGCAGTGCGCGCAGCTCACGCCCAGCTCGTACAGCGGCGACTGGCGGTCTGCCTCGCTCAGTGGGTCGCGGCACGAGCGGCACAGCGTGAAGGCGCCGGGCTTGAGGCCGTGGCCGACGGACACACGCTCGTCAAACACAAAACATTCGCCTTCCCAGGTGCTTTGCGCCTCGGGCACGGTTTCCAGGTACTTGAGGATGCCGCCTTCGAGGTGGTAGACCTCTTCAAAGCCTTTGGAGCGAAGCAGCGCGGTGGATTTCTCGCAGCGAATGCCCCCGGTGCAGAACATGGCTACCTTCGGCTTTTTGCCGTCATGCGCCGCCAGCTTGCCGCCTTCGGCCATTTCGCGCTCCACCCAGCCGGGCAGCTCTGAAAAGCTGCTGGTGTGCGGGTTGATGGCGCCGTGGAAGGTGCCGATGGACACCTCGTAGTCGTTGCGTGTATCGACCAGCACCACGCCCGGCTCGTTGATCAGCTGGTTCCACTCCTGCGGCTTGACGTATTCGCCCGCCATCAGCGCGGGGTGCACTTCCGGCACCCCCATGGTGACGATCTCGCGCTTGAGGCGCACCTTCATCCGGTAGAAGGGCATGGACTCAGCCCAGGCCTCCTTGTGCTCGAGCTTCGCCAGGCGCGGGTCACTGCGCAGATACGCCAGCACGGCGCGCACACCTTCTTCAGGCCCGGCAATAGTGCCGTTGATGCCTTCTGCCGCAAGCAGCAGCGTGCCCTTGACACCATGGGCTTCGCACTGCGCCAGCAACGGCGCCTGCAGCTCGGCGAAATCGGGCAGCTCAACGAACTGGTAAAGGGCAGCGGTCAGGAAGTCAGACATGAAAAAACAGGCGAAAAGCGAAAAGAAATGTGCGGTGGTTCAAAAAGAGGGCAAACAGGGACAAAAGTCGGAAAACGCGAAAAGACCCTAAATGGTGCGTACACGCGCTGAAATGGCGCCGATACCGCGCCGAAATGGCACAAGCGCTCCCAGGCTCCATCGTAGCGGCTCGGGTCTTAGCATTTTGTAACCCCGATTTTGTGACGGAAAGCGCCGAATTCAATGTTTTATGGCCATGCTGGTAGACATTTTGTTGCAATGCAGCAAAATGACCGTGTACTTATTGATCTGGCGCAAATCCCTTCCTGGAAATCAACGTAGACGCCGACCTCGAACCGACCCCAGATGGCCCACCACTTTTTGTCAAACCATGTCCAGAAGCATAAGCAGTCTTTGGCTTAAAAGCATGCGCCGCATGGGCAAGGCCCAGCAGGCGCAAGGCTTGCGGCTGTTTGAAAGCCTGCTGCCCAAGGTCACACCGGCGTTGCCTGCCGCCACAACGCCGCGCAGACGCAGGCCCGGGGTCAAGCTGCTGAAACCGGTGGTTGCCCGGCCCGCCAAAAAAGCCCGCCGGCCCACGGCTGCACAGGCCCGCGCCGCAGCCGGGTTGCCCGGCACCTGGCGCAAGGCCTGGTTTACTTTGCCCGGGGACGGATTGCTGACGGATTCCCGGCGCATGCTGTACTGGTTGTACCTTCCCGCTACGGCCGCTACGGCCGCTACGGCCGCTACGGCCGTTACTGCCGGGGTTCCCGATGCCCCTGCGGCACCGCGCCCGCTGGTGGTGATGCTGCACGGCTGCCAGCAGACGGCGGCCGACTTTGCAGCGGGCAGCCGCATGAACGAGCTGGCCGAGCGCAAGGGTTTTGCGGTGCTCTACCCCCAGCAATCCAGTGCAGCCGACGCCCACCGCTGCTGGCACTGGTACAAGCGGGCCACACAAAACGGGGAGGGCGATGTGGGCGTGATCGCCGCCATGATTTCGCAGGTGCAGCAAAAACACGGGCTTGACGCTTCACGAACTTACGTGGCGGGCCTGTCGGCCGGCGCCGCGCTGGCGGCCATCGTGGCACTGCGCCACCCGGAGCTGATCGCGGCCGTGGGCATGCACTCGGCACCCGTGTTCGGCACCACCCATTCGCCCTTCAGYGCCTACCGGGCCATGCAACACGGCTCGGGCTCGTCTTACGATGCGGTGGCGCGCTTGTTTGCCAGCGACCAGCCGGAGTTCCCGGGCATGCCGGCCATCCTGATCCATGGCGACAACGATGCCGTGGTGCGGCGGGTGAACGCCGAGCAGCTGGCCGAGCAGTTCGAAATCATCAACAACCCGGTCATTACCCAAAATGCGGCCCGCCTCGAGCCGGTGGTTCGCCGCTACCCCGAGCGCCGCAGCGGCAGGCGGCCACGCCATGCCTACCAGACGACGACCTGGTACGCCGGCCGCAAGCCGCAGCTGGTGAAGTGCGACGTAGATGCTCTGGGCCACGCCTGGAGCGGCGGAGACGCCAGCATGGAATACAGCGAGCCCGAGGGCCCGGACGCCACGCTCATGATGTGGACGTTTTTTACCTACCACCGCCGCAATGCTGCCCTGGCTGCGGCAGAGCCTGGTGCGGCAAAGTAGCTGAGCCTGATCCGCTATCAAATCAATAGCGTGTTGCGCCCGTTTACTGAGGGCTTCAGCCTGTTTTTCTTTAAATTCGTCAGCGCGGCAGCAGCCCCGCCATAAAACCGTCTACCGCATCGGTATACCCGCCGGGCAGGCCCAGCGTGGTGTTGACCTGCTCATGCGTTAGGTCTTGCGGCAGCACACTGGCCCGCGCACCCCTGGCTGTCACCTTCGCGGCAAAGTCACGCGACTGTGCGCAGGGGTCATCCGCCCGTTGTGTCGAGCAGACCAGCAGCATCGGCGTGGCGTCAGCCGCCAGCACGCTGCTGGGTGACACAGTGCGCCAATAGGTTGGGTCGGCGCCAAACACGCGGTCGTAAAACCGCATGTGCCGTGCTTTCATGATGCGCTCAAGGTCCAGCGCGGCGCTGTCAAGCGCCACGGTGCCGAGCCAGGGTTTGGCACCAGACTCGCGTGCCAGTGCCGGCGAAGCGCCCAGCAGCGCCACCAGGTGCGCGCCGGCCGAATGTCCCATGAGGATGACCTTCGCCGGATCGCCACCCCACGAGGCGGCCATGGCTTGCGTCTTGGCCAGGGCGCTGGCTACATCGCGTGCCTGCACCAGCGGGTCAACCTGCGGCGACAGGCGATAGCCCACCGACACCAGGATGTAGCCCTTCTGTTTGACCCACCAGGCCACCTTGTTGTCGGTCACGTTGGCCATGGCCTTGTTGCCCACCATCCAGGCGCCGCCGTGCACCATGACGATGACCGGTGCGTTGGCTGCCGGCTGCAGCGGCAGGTAGGCATCCATGCGCTGGCGTGGGTCTGTGCCGTAGGCGATGTCGGGGATTTGCTGCACACCGGCCGGCACGGTGGACCTGGCGGTTTTTCGCGCCAGGCGGCCACTGTCCTGCTGGGCAGCCACCGGCCCGGCATAGAGAACCGCGGTGAGCAGGAACGCAAGCGCAAGCGTCGGCCAGTGCGTGGGGAGGCGAGGGGCAAGGGACATGTCATGGCTCCAGTGGTGTTGCGGCGGGCAGGCCGGACAGCATATCCGGCCCGCCTCTGACCTTGTGCGTCAACGATGGGTCAGGTATTCGGGCGGCGCGATGCGCAGTCATTAGCCAGCCGGTTTGCGCGAGCCTTTTTTCGACGCCACAAAGGTCTCGATGTCGGCCAGCGAGATAGTGCCTGCATGGCTGGCGTCGATGGCGTCAAAGTTCTTGTACACCTTGGGCATTTTTGCCTGCGCTTCTTCGCGGGTCAGCTTGCCGTCCTTGTTGGTGTCGGCCGCCTCAAAGCGTTTTTGCAGTTCGGTGCGGGCCTTTTCCAGTCGGGCGGCGTTGGGTGCCTGTGCATGGGCCGCGGTACCCAGCATGAGAAAGCCCATGAGGCCCATGATTGAAAGTGTGCGGAGATTGAAAGAGAAGGCCATGAGAGCGCTCCAAAAAAAATGAAAGTGAAGGTTGAAATTTTGAAAACCGGATTTGATAAAAGGCCCAGGCCCGTTTAGCGCGAAGGGCAGCTCATCGCCGCGCCGGCAGCGTCATAGCAGGTCGTGCTGCGGGTGACACCGGTGGCCTGGTTGTAGGAGGCCGTGCTTTGCACACTGTTGCCGGTGGCGGCGCTGGTGGCCGTGGTGTTGCGGCTGGCGTTGACGGCGCCGTCGGCGGTTTTGCTGCTGTTGCCGCTGCTTTGCACGCTGCCTTTGGCGCCGGTGGCGGCAAACTCCCCGCTGCGTTGTGCCGAGCCGTCCGCGCTGCGGCTGGCCTGGCCGGTGCGCACGGCGGTGGCGCCGTTGGGGCCTGTGGTGGAGGCACTGCCCACGGTACTGGCATTGCCTTGCCCGTCGGCGGTAGTGCTGCGGTTGCGTACCCGTGTGCCGCCTTGTGGGCCCTCGCGGGTGACCGCCCTGGTGGCGGTGGCGCTGCCATCGGCATGGGTCCGCACCACGTGGCGGCTGGCCGCTTCGGCGGGGGTGGCAAAACCTGCGGCCAGCAGGGTGCATGTCAGGGCGGTGGTCAGGGCAGTGGCGGAAAGCATGGTTTTCATGGTGAACTCCTTGAAGGTTGACGTTGAACGGTGAAGCGTCTTGAGGTTCCGGCCGCATCGCAGCGCCGTGATGCCACTGTGGCCGCCAGATGTGAGCCAGGCATGGCTGCAAGCGGCCTCTTGATGACAAGGCATGAATAAATCCCGGCTTTGTCATCGTTTGTCATGATTTGCCGGGCAGGTGGCCAGGCGCGGGCCGCTACCATGGGGCATCTTTCTTGCGGCGGGGTGTTTTCTTATGGTTGTTTTCAGCGCGCTTTTGCAAACAGGCCCTTCACGATGAGCGAGCCGCTAGCCCGGGTCCTGGTGGTCGACGACGAGGCCGACCTGCGCAGCCTGTTGCAGCGTTACCTGAGCGACCAGGGTTACGCCGTGCGCACACTCGAAGACGCCAAAACCTTGGACACCCTGCTGGCGCGCGAACGTTTTGACGTGCTGGTGCTCGACGTCATGATGCCGGGCGAAGACGGGCTGGCGGTGTGCCGCCGCCTGCGCGTGCAGGGCGAAACCATTCCCATCGTCATGCTGACCGCCCGCGGCGACCCGGTGGACCGCATCGTCGGGCTGGAAATGGGGGCCGACGATTACTTGCCCAAGCCCTTCAATCCGCGCGAGCTGCTGGCCCGCATCCAGGCGCTGGTGCGCCGGCAGCGTATGCTGGGCGCGCACAGCGGCCCGTTGCCCGGCCAGGGTACGGTGCAGTTTGGCGCCTTCACCCTGAAGCTGGAAGCACGCCGGCTGGAAAAAAACGGCGAAGACGTGCCACTCACCACCGGTGAATTCAGCCTCCTGCAGGCATTGGCCCTGCACCCCAACCGGCCGTTGGGCCGCGACAGGCTGATCGAGCTGGCCTATGGCCGCGACCACGAAGCCACCGACCGCAGCATCGACGTGCAGGTCATGCGCCTGCGCAAGTTGATTGAGGCGGACCCTTCCCAGCCGGCGCACATCCAGACCGTGTGGGGCGTGGGTTATGTGTTTGTGCCGGAAGGCGGTGCGGCAAAAAGCGGCAAGGCGGGCAAGCCGTGAGGCTATTTCCATGAAGCTGTTTCCGCGCAGCCTGTTCGGCCGCAATGTGCTGCTGATCGTGGTGCTTATCGTGGTGGGCCAGCTGGCCAGCGCGCTGCTGGTGCGCCAGCTGATCATCAAGCCCCGACTGGCGCAGCTTTCGGTGGCGGTGGCGCGCAATGTCAGCTCCATCCGTGCCGGCCTGGCCGCCATGCCGCCCGCGCAGCGCGAGGCTTTTGTCGCGCAGTTCAACCGCCGCGCCATGCAGGGCATTGCCGATGACGACGAGGGTGACGGCCGTGGCGAACGCCGGCTGCTGAGCCGGCTTGAGCGGCGCTTCGTCAMTGAAGCCTCGCGCGGCATCGCGCTGGAAGGCGAGGGCTCCGAGATCATCTGGCGCCGCGAAGCCGGCGGCAGCCTGGCGGTGCGGCTGCGCCTGGACGGCGCCGACCATTGGGTCAACCTGCCCGGCGTGCTGCCGGCGCGTGAATTCACCGGCGCCTGGGTCGTAACCTCGCTCGCCAGCGCCTTGCTGGCCTTGCTGGGCGCGCTGCTGATTCACCGTTACCTGAACCAGCCCCTGCGCCGCGTGATGGCTTCGGCGCACACGCTGGCGGGCGGCACCAGCCCGCAGCCGCTGCCCGAAGACGGCCCCACGGAAATCGCCGACCTGAGCCGCAGCTTTAACCAGATGGTGCGCAGCCTGGCCCAGGCCGACGACGAGCGAGCGCTAATGCTGGCCGGGGTGTCGCACGACCTGCGCACACCGCTGACCAAGCTGCGCCTGGGCATCGAGATCCTGCGCGACAAGGCCGAAAAAGCCGGTCAAGGCGACGATGAGCTGATGGCCCGAATGACACGCGGCGTGGAAGAAATGGACGCCATCATCAGCCAGTTCCTGGACTTTGCCCGCAGCACCGAAAGCGAAGCGCCGGCGCCGGTGGCGCTGGATGTGCTGGCGGCTGAGGTGGCGGCCGCCTCGGCCGGCCACGGCATGCCGGTGGCGCTGCAGGGCGGCAACCCGCCGCCGGTGCCCTTGCGCCCGCGTGCGATGCGCCGCGTGCTCACCAACCTGGTTGAAAATGCCTGGCGCCATGGGCTCCCGCCGGTCACCATAGCCACCGGTACGCAGGGCGATTCGGTCTGGATAGCGGTGACGGATCACGGCGCCGGCATTGAC
The DNA here is from genome assembly GCF_056405475.1 of Polaromonas sp. P1_G4. Lineage (NCBI taxonomy): Bacteria > Pseudomonadati > Pseudomonadota > Betaproteobacteria > Burkholderiales > Comamonadaceae > Polaromonas > Polaromonas sp. P1_G4. The sequence continues at coordinate 6,826 of NZ_JBFUCA010000037.1, read as the reverse complement.
GCCGGGCAGGCCGAGGCCTTGAAGCAACCCTTTCGCCGCGCTGAAAGCACACGCACCGGCCCGCYGGGCGCCGGGCTGGGCCTGGCCATCGTGGACCGCATCGTGCGCGCGCACGGCGGCAAGTTTGAGCTGCTGCCTGCCGACGGCGGGGGCCTCTGCGCCCGGATCACGCTGCCGCGGGCCTGAAACACCCCAAAAAAAGGCCTCGAAAGGCCTTTTTTGAGTGTCAAAACGGGCTGCAGGCCAATAGAGACGAGCGCAAGCAGCTATTGATTTGATAGCGATTGCTGCGGCTTCACCCGAACTGCACCAGGTTGAGAATGGGCAGCGGGCCGCCGGGAAACTGCGCCAGGCGTCCACCCACGGCCAAAGTGCCGAGGTCGATTCCCGAGAACCCGAGCTGGCTGATCAGTGCCGCCACGGTCGCCTTTGCCTTGGCGTCGTCGCCCGAGAAAAACAGCACGCGTTTGCCGCCCTGGTCGGCGGGGTCAGTGGCCAGCAACTGGGCGACCAGGTGGTTAAAGGCCTTCACCACGCGCGCGCCGGGCACCAGCTCGGCAAACACTTCGCTGGAGGCGCGGCCGTTCAACTCAACGGGCCGGAGAGGAGGGCCTTCGACCGCGTTGTTGGCGTCAATGACGACACGGCCGCCAAAGTTGGGCAAACCGGCCAGCGCTTCAGGCAGGCGACCCCAGTTGACGGCCACCAGCACGATGTCTTTTGTGGCGGCTTCCTTGACGGTGCCGGCGTGGATGGTGGGGCCGAGTTCGCGCACGATGTCTTTGAGCGAGTCCGGGCCGCGGCTGTTGGACAGCGTGGCATGGATGCCCTGGCGGGCCAGGGTTTTGGCAAATGCCGTGCCGATGGCGCCGGCACCGACGATCCCGATGCTGGGGGTGCTGGATGGGGTTGAGAGGGTAGACATAAATTCACTCCTTGGTTGTTGATGGGTGAATGATGGGTTTTTGATTGCCTTTTGATAAGCAGGTAATTGATTGAATTATTTTCAATCATTACTTTAAAATGGTGAAATGGAAACCCTGGCCAACCTCGAATCGTTTATTCGCAGCGCCGAAGGCCGCAGCTTTTCTGAGGCGGCACGGCGCTTGGCCCTGACGCCTGCCGCCGTCAGCCGCAACGTCGCCATGCTGGAGCGAAACCTGGGCGTGCGGCTGTTTCAGCGCTCGACCCGCAAACTCACGCTGACCGAAGCCGGTGAACGCTTCCTGGTCTCGATCAGCGGCAACCTCGATGCGCTGCAGTCCGCCATCGCGGCCATCTCCAGCGACAGCGGCGCCCCCGCAGGTCAACTCAAGGTCAGCATGTCGCCCACCTTTGGCATCGACTACATCGTGCCGCTGCTGCCGGCCTTCCTGGACCGTTATCCGCTCATACGTCCTGACTGGTACTTTGAAAACCGCCCGGTCGACCTGATCGCCGAGGGGTATGACGCGGCCATCGGCGGCGGCTTTGAGCTGTCGCCAGGCGTGGTGTCGCGCGCACTGGCCCCGATCCACCTGGTCGCCGTGGCATCGCCCGCCTATATGGCAGGCCAGCAGGCCCCGGCCGACCCCGCGGGCCTGGCCGGGCTCAAAGGCATCGCCCTGCGTTCCAGCGGAACGGGCCGGGTTCGCCAGTGGGTCATGCGCAATGCGGCCGGCGCGGAAGTTCCGGCAGGTTTCATGGATTCGGTGGTGGTGAACGACCCGACGGCCATGCGCGCGGCAGCGTTGCTGGGCCTGGGCGTGACGCTCGTGGCTTTGCCCGATGTACTGCCTTTGCTGGAGCGCGGTGAACTCGTCAGGGTGCTGCCGCAGTGGTATGTCGATGCCGGCGTGATCTCGATTTACTACGCCACGCGCAGCCAGATGCCTGTCAAGACGCGGGTGTTCATCGATTTTGTGGTCGAGGCCTTCGAGCGCGACCAACTGGCCCGGCGCTTTACCGGCGGCCCGGGCTAAGAGGCCCGGTCGCCGGCAAGGGCGGCAGACTTCGCCCACAATTCCTTTTTACGTTTCCCCTTCCGTTTCCGTATCTCATTGAAGGCAAAGACACCCATGACCCAATCCCTCAAAGCCGCCGTGATGGGCGCAGGCGCCGTTGGTTGTTATTACGGCGGCATGCTGGCCCGTGCGGGGCTTGACGTGGTGCTGATCGCCCGGCCCCGGCATGCTGACGCCATTCAGAGTGACGGCCTGCACATGGAAACCCGCACTTTCGACGAACACGTGCGCCTGGCCGCCAGCAGCGAACCCACCGCCGTGCAGGGCGCCGGCCTGGTGCTGTTCTGCGTGAAGTCCACCGACACCGAAGCGGCCGGTGCATTGATCCGGCCGCACCTGGCGCCAGATGCGCTGGTGCTCTGCCTGCAAAACGGCGTCGACAACGCCGACCGCCTGCGCACTGTGCTGCCGCAGCATGCAGTGGCTGCCGCCGTGGTGTACGTCGCTACCGAAATGGCCGGCCCCGGCCACGTCAGGCACCACGGCCGCGGCGAGCTGGTGATTGAGCCGGCCAGCCGGAGCGAGGCCGTGGCCCAGGCCTTCATCGCAGCCGGTGTGCCGGTTGAAATCTCCAGCAATGTGCGCGGCGCGTTGTGGGCCAAACTCATCCTCAACTGCGCTTACAACGCCGTCTCGGCCATCGCGCAGCTGCCGTACGGCAAAACCGTGCAGGGCGAGGGCGTGAAAGACGTCATGCGCGACGTGGTGGCCGAATGCCTGGCCGTGGCAGAGGCCGAAGGCGTGCAGGTGCAGGGCGACATGCACCTGGCCGTGGACAAGCTGGCCGGCAGCATGCCCAACCAGTTGTCATCCACCGCACAAGACCTGGCGCGCGGCAAACCCACCGAGATCGACTACCTCAACGGGCTGGTCGTCAGGCGCGGTGAAGCGCTGGGTGTGGCCACGCCGGCGAACCGGGTGTTGTGGGCGCTGGTGAAGTTAATGGAAGGCAAGTGACGCATTCAGTTGCTGCCGGCCAGTGCACCAGAGCACTGCCGACGCAGCGAAGCTGACTGCGCTACCGCGGCTTTGACGCGGCCTCGTGTTTCAGCCGGTCAGGCGCGTTGCGGCGCCAGTGTCTTGGTGTAAAGCGACGCGCCGGCCAGGTCTTTCAAGGTGACTGTCATGGCCCTGGTTTTCGCGTCGATGTCGACCTGGCCAAAGAACTGCATGCCGTTGGTGGGTGGCGCGTTCACTTCGGTGGGGGCTTTCTGGTACATCACCTGCATGCCGAAGGTGGCGTCGGTTTTGTTGGGCCCAAATCCACCGGCGTTGAGCGGACCCGACACAAACTCCCAGAATGGCGAAAAATCATTGAACCTGGCCTTGGCCGGGTCGAAATAATGCGCGGCGGTGTAGTGAACATCGGCCGTCAGCCACACCACATTCTTGATGCCGGCACGCTTGATCTCGCGCAGCAGGCGCGCAATTTCGATTTCGCGACCCAGGGGGACGCCATCGTCACCGTTGGCGATGGCTTCCCAGCGGCTGCGGCCGTCGCTGTCTTTGCCATCGTCCACATGCAGGCTGATGGGCATGTCGGCGGCGATCACTTTCCAGACCGATTTTGAGCGCTTCAGGCCGTCCAGCAGCCAGGCAACTTGAGGGCGGCCCATAAAGGCGCTTTCTTCGGTTTCGCTGGTTTGCAGGTTATGGCTGTTGGGACCGCGATAGCTGCGCATGTCGACCACAAACATGTCCAGCAGGGGGCCTTGGGGCAAATGGCGGTACACACGCTCACTCTCCACGTCGGCGGTACGGCGTATGGGCGCAAATTCATGAAAGGCCCGGGTGGCGCGCGCCACCAGCAAGGGCACATTCTTTTCGGTGTAACGCTTGTCGGCACCGAAGTCTTTGGAGTCAGACCAGTTATTGGCCACCTCGTGGTCATCCCATTGCCAGATTTGCGGCACTTCAGCTGCCATGCGGCGCACATTGGTGTCCATCAGGTTGTAGCGATAGCGGCCGCGGTACTCGTTGAGTGTTTCCGCGACCTTGCTGACCTCTTCGGTGACCACGTTGTTCCAGAGGGAACCATCAGCAAGCTTGACCTGCGCCGTGATGGGACCATCGGCGTAAATCGTGTCGCCACAATGCAGGAAGAAGTCAGGGTTGACCTTTCGCATCTGCTCGTAGATTTTCATGCCGCCCCATGCCTCGTTGATGCCCCAGCCTTGCCCGGCCGTATCGCCACTCCATGTGAAGCGCACGTCGCGTACAGCCTTGGCCCCTGCGCCGGCAGGCAGACGCAGGTGGCCGGCCACGGCTTCAGACAGCACACGTTCGTTATGCAGGTCTTGCAGCACCACCCGGTAGAAAATTTCCTGGCCCGCCGGCAGGCCCGTCAGGTCCACGCGCCCGGTGAAGTCGGTGTCGTCCATCAGGTAAGGGCCCCGCACGCGCGTGGCATTGGTAAAACTGGCGGTCGTTGCCCACTCGAGCCAAAGGCGTGAAGGCCGGTCGCTGCGGGTCCATATCACCGCGCCGTCCGCTTTTGGGTCGCCACTTTGAACCCCGTGGGCCATTTGGGGCCGCATGGCTTCGCGCGTGATGAGGGCAGGGGCTGACTGCGCCTTGGCGAGGCGGGGAAGCACCATGGCCGAGCCTCCCAACACGGCAGCAGTCGAATTAACAAATTGTCGGCGATCCATGGGTTTCTCCAGAAAAAGTAGTGGCGTTGGAKCGCCTATTCTTTTGGCAGGACATGTCAGCTTCATGAATCATCTGCCCGTCGAAAAGCTGTAGTGCTGCCGGGTGCGCATCGTCCAAGCCAGCGCCTGGGTGGCCAGACGATGTAACGGTTGGCACCAAAATATTTGTCAATGGCGTTGAAATGCACAAATTTGGGGCGACGCAATCGCCTCCGCAGTGCCTCCGGGGGCCAGCAAGGCCGGATCCGCGGTGTTTTGCTAGCGGCACGGTATGTGCTTGCATCCCTGAGGTCAGGCTGACGAAGGCCTGCGCAGGGTAAAGCGAGCTTCGCGGTGCCCAATCGATCTGAATGGATAACGGCGTCCACTTCGGTCTTCAATCTTTTTGAAGATCTCGAAGTGGATTTTTTTTTGGCAAAACAGGATTTAGAGGGATCGTATGGCTTATTTAGTGCCTTCGGAATTTGTGACCAAGATGGTGGATGCGGGTGAATCCAAAATCTTCATGTCTACCCGCGACACCGTGATCCGGGCCTATATGGCCGGCGCCATCCTGGCGCTGGCGGCCTGGTTCGCCGTCACCATCAACGTGCAAACCGGCCAGCCGCTGCTGGGCGCCGTGCTGTTTCCGGTCGGTTTTGTCATGCTCTACCTGTTCGGCTTCGACTTGCTCACCGGCGTGTTCGTGCTGTGCCCGCTGGCGCTGATCGACAAACGCCCGGGCGTCACGGTCAAGGGCGTTCTGCGCAATTGGGGCCTGGTGTTCACCGGCAACTTCCTGGGTGCCTTCACGGTGGCCGTGATGATGGCAATCTACGTCACCAACGGCTTTTCGACCGAGCCCAACGCCGTGGGCAAGGCCATCGGCGTTGTGGGCGAGAACCGCACGCTGGGCTACCAGAAGTACGGCGCCAACGGCATGCTCACATTGTTCGTGCGCGGCATGCTGTGCAACTGGATGGTGTCGGCCGGCGTGGTGGGGGCGATGATCTCCACCCAGGTGAGCGGCAAGGTGATCGCGATGTGGATGCCCATCATGCTGTTCTTCTACATGGTGTTCGAGCATTCCATCGTGAACATGTTCCTGTTCCCGTCCGGCCTGCTGCTGGGCGCGCATTTCACCATCATGGACTACCTGATCTGGAACGAAATTCCGACGGTGCTGGGCAACCTGGTGGGCGGCCTGGCCTTCACCGGCTTGACGCTGTATGCCACGCACATTAAAACCGGACCGTCACGTTCCTTTAAATAACCTGCTTTCAAAACAAAAGCTCCCGCGCATGCAAGATACAAAGATGCGCGGGGGCTTTGCCGGTACCCCACATGTCCAGTGAACTGAAGATATCGGCAGGTCAGTATTCGGACAAGGGCCGCAAGGAAACCAACCAGGATTTCCACGGCATCTATGTACCCAAAGAGCCGCAACTGAGCGCCAAGGGCATTGCCATTGCATTGGCCGACGGCATCAGCAGCAGTGCCGTCAGCGACGTGGCCAGCCAGTACGCCGTCACCGGTTTCCTTGAGGACTATTACTGCACCTCGGAAGCCTGGTCGGTCAAGACATCGGCCGAGCGGATCCTGAGCGCCACCAACTCCTGGCTGCATGCGCAGACACAGAAAAGCCAGTACCGCTACGACAAGGACAAAGGCTATGTGTGCACCCTGAGTGCCATGGTCATCAAGTCGACCACTGCGCATATTTTTCATGTCGGTGATTCACGCATTTACCGCCTGCGCGGCAAGGCGCTGGAACAACTGACCAACGACCACCGTGTGTGGATTTCCCAGGGCCAAAGCTATCTGGGCCGCGCGCTGGGCTTCAAGCCGCAGCTTGAGATCGACTACCAGACCCAGCAGGTGGAGCAGGGCGACATCTTTCTTCTGGCCACCGACGGCGTGTATGAACACGTCAGCGAATACGACATGGCCGGCCTCATCCACATCTGTGCCGACGAGCCTGGCGGGCTGGATATGGCAGCCAAGTCCATCGTCGAAAAAGCCCTGGAGCGAGGCAGTGGCGACAACCTCACGGCACAAATTGTCCGCGTCGATGAGCTGCCCAACGGGCAGGCCGGCGAGCTGCTCCAGCAGCTGTCAGGCCTACCGCTTCCGCCCATCCTGGAGGCCAGGACGCAGTTTGACGGCTACACCATCGTCCGCGAAGTGCACGGC